>JBHGBB010000201.1:0-6952 GCA_041946755.1 bacterium
ACCGTATACACTCATGTTTAATCTGTATTATACCGGCAGTTATGTAGTCCAGCAGATCGAGTTTGGGCATATATCGCTCGAACTCCAGATTGTGCAAGTACCGATAATCGGAACCAATGCCCAGATACGATATAAGTTTGGTCATGAGACCCGAATGATTAAACTGGATGAGAAACCGTTAGGGAAATATCTGCTGCCGAATAAATGGAATCTGGTTGCGATAACCGTAACTCCGCAAGAGAAAACGATGACTATTACCATTAATCAACAGGATTGGACTACGGTTGCGCTGGATATGCCGAATCTGGAACCGCGGCCGAAAATAAAATTCGGCGCGACGTTAGCCGCAACCCCGCAAAATAACCGGGAAACGGCAATCATTTACCTGGATGATATTGCGGTGTATGGGAAGAAACTCTAAAAGATTTCCACGAAAGCACGAAAGGGAGAAAGCACGAAAAAAACTATATAATACTTTTCCTTCGATAAAGATAAAGTAATTAACTCTAATTTCTACCCAACCTCATTGAAAATCTTGTTTCAGATGGATTCATGAAATCTAAAAGTTTTTGGGATAGAAAACATTAGTTTTGACAGCAAATTAGTATAACCTAGTTACTTTCGTGTTTTCGTTTTTTCGTGTCTTCGTGGTATGTCTTTATGGTGAAGTGCATAACGCGTTAGGCCAGGCATACCGGAAATCGGGAGATGAAGAGCAAGCGGTATTCGAATTCAATCAAGCATTAGAACTCGATCCGAATTATACCCCCGCTAAAGAGAACCTGCAAAAGCAAGCCGCAGAGACGTAAATTACCTCCCGATAAATATCGTAACTCGAAGCTAATTTTGTATTATGCAGTGAATTGGAATCCTTTTTTCTGGAATAATTCCAGACAGGTGTCTACTACTTTAGAGTCATACAATATCCCACTATTTTTCTTGATTTCATCCAAGGCAGGTGCAATTCCCAAGGCTGGACGATATGGTCGATGTGAACTCATTGCTTCCACCACATCAGCAACTGCTAGAATTTTGGCTTCCAATAATAACGCAGCACCTTTTAATCCACGCGGATAGCCTGAACCATTCAGCCGTTCATGATGCTGGAGAATAATATCAGCAACCGGCCAAGGGAAAGCCAGTCCACTGAGCATTTCATATCCCGTTTCAGAATGAGTTTTAATTAACTCGAATTCAATTTTGGTTAACTTAGTCGGCTTACTTAAAATTTCTGAGGGAATGATTAGTTTACCAAGATCATGCAGGGAACTAGTAATTCTAATTCCTTCAATAGTTCTCTCTGGCAACTCAAATTCGATTGCAATTGCCGTTGCCAGTTGTGCTACCCGGAGTTGATGACCAGCAGTATAAGGATCACGGAGTTCGCTGATTTTAGCGATCGTTTTAATCGTTTCATCCAACGCCTGTCGTAAATGGGTTGAGGTTTGTTCTAGCTTCTTCTCCAGTTTCAATGATTTTATACCTACCGCAATATCTTGAGCTACTTCCGTTAAAAACTCGACTTCTTCTTCGCCAAAAATATCCTTAATTCCGGAATATGCTCGGAGAATACCAATAACTTCTTGTTCGTAAATCAAAGGCAGTGCTATGGTCGATACATACCCATGTTTTAATGCTTCTTCTCGCCATAACCCAAAACTAGAATCGGTAGCTATATCGTTTACCACGCTCGGGTGCTTGGTTTTGATTGCGGTTCCGCTCGGTCCTTTACTATATTCCGAATCATCCCAGGTGATTTTTATAGAAGAGAGATATCCGTCTTCAATTCCAGCATAAGCAATAGGTTTTATTGCATAATTTTTCGGCTCCAGCAATCCGATCCAGACAAATTTGATATAGCTAACCTTGGTAAGCGTATCGCAAATCTGCTGATATAGTTGAGCTTCTTCTTTAACCCGGACTAAAATCTCGTTAACTTTACGGATTGCCTGTAGCAGTGAATTTAACATCAGAATTCTATCTTCAGCTCGTTTATGGTCGGTAATATCATCCGAAATTCCAAGTAGGTATTGCGGGATACCATGTTTGTCAAGAATAGGAATTTTCTTGGTATGGAGGATCCGCTCGCCATGTACTTTCGTTTGTATGTTTTCCTCGGGAATATCGACTAACTTTTTATTTCGGAGAACCTCATGGTCTTTTTTGGTAAAGAAATCCGCTTCCGGTTTTGAGAAGAAATCGTAGTCGTTTTTTCCGAGTAAATCTTGTCGAGTATATCCCAGCAACTCTTCACCCGCTTTGTTGAATCGGACGAATCGTAAATCCTCGGCATCTTTAACAAAAATCATGTTCGGTATGTTTTCTACAATACTATTAAGGAATTGTTCTCGCTGCTGTAACGCCTCTTCTGCTTCATGTCGAGAAATCGCTATCCCAATGCTTGGCGCGATTCCTTCAAAAAACCGGATTAATTCGAGTGAAAACCGGTTGGGTTTGCGATCATTCAGTTGCAATAAACCGATAATTTCATTTTTAACCCGGAGCGGAATTAACGCAATGGATTCATATCCGGTATGAATACATCGATTCCGCGGGTTAGTTCGTGGATCGGCATTTGGTTCAAGCGCAAGCAGGTCTGACGATTTGTTGGTCCAGAAACTACCATTCTTGGTGAAACAAGACATTGTGGGGTCGGTTCGTCCGGAAATAACCAATCCGCAAGTGCATTCGAGGGTGACTTTGCCCTCGGTATCATGGATAACCTTTCCTGTTCCATCTTTTGCACATATGAAATTTTCCTCCTTGAGGAAATTCTCTAAAAAACCATTCTGGACAAAATAGGGATAATCTTCTCCTTCTTTAAGGCGAATCCCGACGGCATCATAATGCAAGATAGATTGCAGGTATTTCAAAATATCTTCGATGGTTCTAGATCGATTCTCCGCTTGATTCAGAATCTGCAGAATCCCAATTGATAATTGCTGACGTTCTTCAGCCCGTTTACGCTCGGTGATATCATTGAAGAAACCTACATTGCATTTTATTCCATCAATTACCATAGATGTGGTTCTAATATCGGCATATAATGTAGAGCCGTCTTTTCTTAGACATGGAATATTTTCCACAACCAATTTATCACCTCGAGCTTGTGCCATAAATTCATCCAAAATTCGAGCTAAATCCTTTTTCGGATGAATATCGCTGACATTCATCTGTCGTATTTCGTCTTTTGTATATCCTAGCATTCGACATTGGGCAGGATTAGCATAGATAAATATCTTGGTTTCAATATCTGCAACTAATATACCTTCTGCCGCACCTTCAAATAGAGCGCGGTATCTAACCTCACTTTCTCGTAACGCTTCTTCTGTCCGCTTGCGTTCAGCAATTTCCCACGCTAGATCAGCTAAAAGTGAAACGATTTCTATATCCTGTTGGGTATACTCTGTAGGTTTATTTCCAACACCCAGAATAGCGGTTATTTTATCACCGCGAAATACCGGAACTACCAATTCGCGAATTACTGCGGCATGTCCTTCGGGCATCCCTTTGCGATGCGAAAGAGAAGGATAATCATTATGAATAACCGGTTTTCGCTGATATATACAATCTACCCATACTCCCGCTTCAGCGATAGCATAATGCGCTCCTTTTCCTTCAGCTTTACAGAACTCCGATTTGGTTCTAGTTGACCAGTTCTGCAACATGAGTGATTTCTGGTCTTCATTAACAAAGTGATAGAAACCAATGAGGCTACCGGTGAGTTTCTCGGTTTCATTCAGTGTTTCTTCAAGTAATTCATCTAAGGAATGCGATACCGAAAATTGGATTAAATGCAGTCGAATGGCATTTATTGCTTCATTTCTCTTTAGTTGAGCGCGTGTACGTAAGGTAATAATTCCAAACGCCAAATCATCTGCCAGTTCCTCTAGCAGTCTGATTTCATCTGGGGTAATAGCATATGATTTCGACGAGAAAATCAGGAGAACCCCAAACACGTTATCGGTCTCGTCCTTTAGCGGTAGAGCGATGCCAGAGCGATATCCCTGTTGCAAAGCACTTACGCGCCATGAAGCCATATCTGGATCTGTGGGAATATCTTGAGTATAAACCATTTTACCGGTTCGGATAGCTTTCCCAGTAAGACCGCGTCCACTTTCAGTATCTTCTGACCAAGATACCTTGACGTTAGTAATATAATCTCGATCAAATCCAGCCCAGGCTATCGGCTTAACGGTTTTGGCAGTATCGTGCTCGATATACCCTACCCAAACCGAACGATACCCCGCTTCTTCGCAAATAATTCGACAAATATTGTTGAGCAAGGTCTGTTCATCAACTGCGCGTAATAATGTTTGATTACAGTTGCTAATAGCGTGCAACTCGCGATTTAAATGATATAGCTCCTCTTCCGCTCGTTTGCGGTCGGTGATATCTTGAATTACCCCTACTACTTTAATGGGTTTACCGAATTGGTCTTTTTGTAGTTCTGCTACTGATGCAATAACTCTCGGTGTAGTAGAATTTAGTGGTAAAATCTCAAATTCCAGATTATAGGGTTTACCAAGTTCGATTAAATCAATCAATGCTTGATGAACGCGTTCTCTTTCCGGAATACATTTTTCTACTTCTTCAGTAGAAAAATTGAGTTGACCGGGCTCAAATCCATAAATTCGCTTCGCTTCATCGGAACCCCAGAATTGGGCGTTTTGTAGGTTATATTCCCAGTTACCGACATGCCCTATGGTTTGTGCCATGCGATACCGATGCTCGTTTTCCTCCATTTGTTTAAGGTCGATAGTGGCTTTTTCTAATTCCGAAATGCGAACACGTAGTTTTGTTATCTCTTCAATAAGTTGGGTTTTCGTTCTAGTGGTATCTCTTTTCATGTGATATCACATCACTTTATGAAGGTGAATAATAGGTATTTACTAATACCTACAAATCTCTATAAGGTTTTCTGATGTAAAAACGATATATCGCATACCAGATCCCTTATACTTATATACGTATCTGCATTGCGAATAATCTGCTATTGTGGAATGTAAATGCGTTAGTAGGATAGAGGCAAGCGGATATTTAGAGTCTTAATAAAAATATCCGATACCATCCTATTTAATAAGTTACTCCTATTTTAGCTATTTGTCAAGTTGATGAAGATATTTTATTAGAAATCCGGTTTATTTGACTCTGTATTTTTTATACCTTTATCCAGTCTAAGATTTATTAAACTGGTTGATGGAGTTTATTTACTAAAAAAGGCAAAGAAAATCACAGGTTGAGGATAAAAACAGTGGCTATGTTTCTAATCAGGCAAAGAATTCATTATTCAAATATAGAGTAGGGGCATATTGCTATATGCCCCAATACATAAAAATAGCCCAGTAGCATTCAGTTCAACTGTTTGAGTTCGAATACCAGTTTATTTTTCGCGATAGGAACATGAGAATCGCAAGAACGATAAACAGTCCAATACTGCCAAGGAGCAGCGCATAATCCTGGAGTTGGATGACTATGAATATAAAGGCATAGAGAATAATCAGAATCAGGGCCATAATCGCAGTCGCTATCCCCTGCCGGAAAATCGCTTTTGCATATAAGGTTATCGCCGCAATAGTCGCAATAGCGGCAACAATATACGCCGAGTTAAACTGGAGATGTTCTGAGATCGAAAGTAATAAGGTATAGAACACGCAAAGTGCTAATCCGACCAAAATATATTGGAATGGATGAATCCGGCGTTTAACGATAATTTCAACAAAAAAGAGCGCCAGGAAAGTTAACGCGATAATCATTTTGGCATATATTGCTGACCGCATCGATTTCTGGTATTCATCTACTGGTAATAACAAGGTTACCCCGAACTGGGATGGAGATACATCGAAATCCGCGCCGCGCCATTGCTGAGGATAATTCCGGTTTAACTGCAGGATTTTCCAAGTAGCGTTGAACCCAGATTTAGTCACTTCCCGTTTATCCGGTAAGAACGCGCCATCGAAACTCGGATTCGACCAATTGGAAGCGAGTTTGATATTAGTCTCTTTACCCAACGGAATAAAGTTCAGGGTTTTACTCCCATTAAGATTCAAATCGAATGAAAAGGTTAACGGTACCTCTTTGTTTATTGGCACCCGAACACTTACTCCGGACCCGGCAATATCTCTAATCGGTATTCCCGGATTGAATGGAATCGGTTGCGGATTGTTTGCCCATTGAAGCAGAATACTATCCTTAATCCCCCGCATATCCGGAATACCAAACGAAATAAACGCTTCATCCCATAAAATATTCTGCGGCTCGATATTCCAATTCGCGAAATCCGGATAATGGAAACTGCCATTTATTTTCAGTTTCGCATTATATACCACCACTTTATAGATTCCCCGATATCGGGTTTCCGGCAGAATATCGCCGTTGATATTGAGTTCATCCGGTAAAAAATGGGCGTATTCGGTCGCGGTAATGATTTCTTTATCCTTCCCTTTAACGAACTTTTTATAAGGGATGGTGATAACCGGGCCGGTAATCGTCTGGTCGTTACCCCATTTGGCACTGACCTCATTGATCGCACTGTTATGCCTTGATTCCCGTTCAGAAATAAGCGATTCGATCATCGCGGTTGGAATTAATAGAACTAGGATTAGAATCCCGATTGCAATCAGCTTTAAAGTGATCGACGCTTTAACCTTGGCATTAAACTGGTCAAATGAAGACATCGGCGGTTGTGGCGGTCGATTGGGTGGTGGTTGTTGCTGCGGCTGCGGTTGGTTGGTCATGGTGATGACTCTCCTCTATCGTAAATCGATTAATGCAATTATTGATATAAACTCTATATACTCGAATTTTATTCAATTTGAGTACATTTTATTCGATACTATCGTCATCATGTTGCGTTCTAGTCTCTTTAATCAAGCCGGTTAGAATGAGGGATACCAGACTAATAATAATAGCCCCTAAAAAAGCCGGCCAGAATCCTTCGATAGCATAGCGC
>JBHGBB010000202.1:0-6727 GCA_041946755.1 bacterium
AATAATTTAATATATTATTATCCATATATCTATATGTTGGAGGTATTGACTGATAAGAAAGGTTTGGAAACGAATCCCACATAGTTGCTTGTTGGATATATGCTATAGGTGTACTTAAGCTGAAAGGGAGTCCACACCACGTCCAATTATTTGCCGGGCAATTATTTGGTCCAGACCCAATATCTCTTAGCCAAGGATATGAATTATTATCAACTTTATACACTTCAAGAGCAGTACTAATATATTTCAATTCTTTTTTTACTCGGGCGACTTTCGTTTGGGTTTGTGCAGTAAAGAGATTCGGTAATGCGATAGCAACTAATATGGCAATCAAACCGAACAGGAGAACTAATTCTACCAGACTAAGTCCTTTCATAGAAGCAATCAGATAATACCGAGTTTTGTTTGATATTCTTTTCATATCGTTATCCTTTCTATAAGTAATGCGAATATTGTAAGCCAGTAATTAATAATCGAACCAAAGCTTCTGATTTATTCTGGTACTGGTATTGGGAAATATCCATAATCCATTATCCCAATTGGCTAAAAGAATTACTTTACCTAAAGTAGCGACTCCGAAAGCATAATTAGATGACTGGAAATGACCAAGTTCGCTCAGTTCATAAGGATTTGTGATGTCCAATACCCGGATTCCATAATTTACATCGGCGATATAAGCATGATTCTGATCAACCGATATTCCGCGGATGCTTCCCAAGGTACGATATGCATTGATATATATCGGATTGATACTATTACTTATATCGATAATCATCAATCCCGCAATATCTGCAGCAGAATAAGTATAATCTCCTAGCATAGCGATATCGAATATCCGGTTTATCCTATACGAGCCGACAATTTGTGGATTGAGCGGATCGCTTATATTAATATTAAGTAATCCGATCGTATCATCAGCTAGATATACATAGTTATTATGAATTGCCAAACTTTTTGCGATACCATTTGTGTCAATAAACCCGATTTCTGAAGGAATCGAACGATTGTTGATATCGATAATGCGTAATCCAGCAGTGTTCGCTGCTAGATAAGCATAATTCCCTTGTACCACAACATCAAGAACTTCACTAGAGATAGGTAGAAAACTAACTTCTGTCGGATGATAGGGATTACTTATATTAAGTATTTGTAATCCAGAAGTATCTTGTTCCTCGGTTTTCATTTCTCCAAGGTAAGCATAATCACCATCAATTGCAATACTAAAAGGTATCCGATTGGTTGATACTAGACTGATAACTTTTGGATCGGAAGCGTTTGAAACATCTACGACATACAATCCGAAAAATGGACTGGCAATATATGCACGATTTCCTTTGATTGCAATATTTCTAGCTTTTGCTGGAGTAAAATATCGTTTTATTAGTGTTAGTGAAGATGGAGAACTAATATCAATAATTTTTAATCCTTCTATTCCATCGGCTAGATAGGCATAATTCCCATTGATGGCCACATCATTGGCATCGCCCGGGGTAGCAAAATATCCTATTTCGGGTGGATTTGCCGGGGTGGTTAGGTCTAAAATATGCATTCCAGACCAGCCATCGGATAGATAGAGATAATTCCCTTGCAGCGCAATACTCTTTTCTCCGGCATCATCAAGCTGACCGATGAAGATTGGTTGTAAAGGATTTAATATTTTAATCACCCGTAATCCATTTAGAGCATCGGCTACATAGGCATAATTCCCATTGATTAGGATATCTACTGCATCCATCGATGAATCATATGCGATAGTGGTAATCCGACTGATAGCAGCTAGATTAGAACCATCAAATACTTTAAATCCGGAAAAGGCATCGGCTACATAAAGATAATTTCCGCTGATTGCTATAGCCCGGGCATCCATCGCTGTGGTATACATACCAAATTCAGTTGGATTCGATGGATTACTGATATCCAACACTCGAATGCCACCGGTTCCATCAGCAACGAAGGCAGTGGTTCCACTTAAAGTAACTCCATATACTTTTCCCGGTGAATTATATAATCCCATCTGATATGGATTAGATGGATTACTGATATTAAGAATAACCAGCCCGGTCGTTCCATCACTAACATAGGCATAATTTCCATGCACTTTGATATTTCTAGGAGATTCAATGAGATTCAGGTTGGTTATTTTTATCGGATTCGAAGGATCACTGATATTAAATATGCTGATTCCACTCGCTTCCGCGACGTATGCATACCCGCCTTGAACTTCAACGGCATATTCGGTTCCACCGGTTTGTCCTAAGACTGGAAGAGTGGAACTCGTTATTGTATTCTCAGCTGCGAATAATGACGGTGATGAAATTAATAATATGAGAAAAAGTATTAAGCTCAGGTGAAGTTCATATTTCATAATCGGCTCCTTTATAAAATAAATAAGATATCTAGGATAAGATATATAAAATTACTATTTCTCTCTATATATAGTAGACACACTAGATCGCAAAAAAATTAATATAAATTTACTTAATTTAGCTAGATGACTGATAATATTAGGGTTAAATATGAGGTGATTAGGTGCGATAACCGGGCGATGTCTATTTGCACTATGATTTCAGAGACACCTGCAGTTCATTTTGCTATGGTACTATAATTTTGCCAAACTGTATATCGATTAAAAAGAAAATATCAGATTGGCAGTCTGCCAATCTGATATTGATATTGCCTTATACTCATAACTTCTTATTTATCAAGGTCTTTTTTAATTTTAAGAAAGATTCCACACTACTACTACGCCCCTATTCAATTGCGGAATTTGGATTTCGGAATTCGGAATTAAATCCACAATCCCCACTTCGACGTATGCACAATAACCAATTAGCAATCTACTATTTCATTCTTCTATCGGCGATAATACTCTAAAAATATATCGAATTACATCTAGCGCCAAATCCGGGTAAATTCTGTTTGGCACTGGGGTAGACCTAGTGTGGGTTAAAGACACACTAGGTCCTCTCCACTTATATAAAGACGCCAATGCCAAAATGGCACTGGGAAGATATTGTTTCAAACTCTTATACGTTGACACTAATTTCCGTGGCATGATACCCTATAACCGTAAATATTATTAGATTAGAAAGAAGGAAATTCGATGGCAAAATCCGTTGTTGCAGTAGTGAAAACCTCGCCAGATACCGTTATTGCGGATATCCAGCAGTGCATGAAATTAGCGCAGTTCGAGTCTTTTTTGCCTAAAGATAAAGAAACGCTGTTAAAAATAAACATCTCTTGGCATCATTATTATCCGGCCTGTTCAACCACTCCCTGGCAGCTCGATGGCGTTACGCAAACTCTGAAAGACGCCGGGTATAAAAAGTTAATTCCAGCGCAAAACCGTACCGTAGTTGTCGACCCGAAACTCGGTGCGATTAAAAATCATCTGGTTTCAGTCATAAAAAAGCATCAATTGGAATTCGTCTATTTATACGAACCGGGTGTCGAATGGATTACCTACGAGCCGAAATCGCCGATGCTGGTACTGGATAAGGTTTTCCCTAAGGGAATTACCATCCCGAAAATGTTTATCGGCAAGAATGCGGTGCATATGCCGACGATGAAAACCCATGTGTTTACCACCACCACCGGCGCTATGAAAAATGCGTTTGGCGGATTATTGCAGGATAATCGACATTGGACCCATAGTGTTATTCATGAAACCTTAGTCGATTTACTGGTAATACAAAAAGAAATCCATCCGGGTCTGTTTGCCGTAATGGATGGAACGATTGCCGGATCCGGTCCCGGTCCCCGAGCCATGATACCGCATATCAAGAATTACCTGCTCGCTTCAGCCGACCAGGTCGCGATCGATGCGGTAGCCGCGAAAATGATGGGATTCGAGCCGTTAACCATGAAATATTTGAGATTAGCCCATGAAAAAGGATTGGGGTCGGCGGATATGAACGAAATCGAAATCGCCGGAGAGGATATTTCAGCGGTAAATTTTAAATTTACTACCGGAGAAACATTCGCCAGCCGCGGGCAAAAAGCGATATATCATGGATGTTTGAAACCATTCGAGCATTTCTTATTGCGAACTCCGATTGTACCGTGGTCGTATTGCGCATCGAGATTATATCATGATGTATATTGGTATCCATTTGTAGGTAAACCGAGAGTAAAAAAGATACTTGCTAGTGAATGGGGTAAATTGTTTAATCAATACAAATAAAAATGCCATTCAGTAGCATAGGGTATGTTCTGAACATCAGCGTATATTCCAGCCAATAAAAAAAGTCCTAGGGTTTTCCACCATAGGACTTTTTTATCTCTTGCTAAAACCAGCCAATTTTAATCGGTAAGTACTAAATCTGAGATAACCGTTGCCGTGATGTTCATTTGTCCAGTTTGCTGTAATGGACTAGAACTGGGGCCGGCTTCCGGATTCATCGGTTGATTCATATTCGGACGTGGTCCTTCAAAATCCGGTGGTCTACCGCGGCCAGTTTCCGGACCTCCCGGCCCGCCCATTTCCGGGTTGATCATCGGTGCGGGAGTAGGTGCGTTTCCTCCCCCGCCGCCACCGCCACCGGAAAAAGTCGTAATACTCATTTCCATTGCGAAATTATTCGAATTCCGGACCATTTTACCTTCATTATAGGCAAAATAGATAACTCCGGTACCGTTTAATGTCATGCTCATGGTCATATTCTGTGCCGGCTGATCCGGTGTAGGCTTGATATTCCCTTCAAACGTCATTTTAACGTCTTCATATTTCCCTTCGATTTTCGCACATGCATATTTCGCCATATTCTCGAATCCGAGTAACGAATATCGAATTCGTCCATTCATTTTCATCTTGCCAACACTTCCCAGATTCATCGATTGATTTATCGGTTCGACCCATTTATCTCCTACCCGTACAGTATCTTGCGGTAGGGTAGTAATATATCCGGAACCAAATCCGGCATACATCGCTTCAGTTCCCATAGTCCCTTCACCGGTGATACTACTTAAATCAGCATTACGGATGGGTTTCCCGATACGCGAAATACTTGAAGAAAACGATTTCTGTTGGATATTCGGAATCGGCATGGTTTGTTTAACTCCGGCTAAATTCATCGATGCTTTCATATTATCTATCGAAGAGACTAAATCGATTTGGTCACCTTCGACTTTTTCGATTTTATCAGTAATACGGCCGGTAATATCGAAATCCATATTCATATTTTTCAGGGCGGCATTTTGTCCAGTAGTAGGTATTTTAATAACACTTTTTTGGGTAAGTTTATATTTCCATTCATCGCCGACTTTTGGCGCATATCGTAACTGAACGCTTAATTCGCGCATCTTATCTTTAATAAATGAATCGACATAATCGCCAGGACTACTTGCGGCAATCTGTTCAAACGATTTGCTGGCTTTAACCAAATCTTTCGAAGCAATATAGGTATCGCCTTCACCAAATAAAGTCGAAGCCAATCCTTTAATCTTATCAGAGCTTTGTAAGGCTAATTCACCGGAATTGTACATGGTAACTTTACTATACATTTCCAAAGCACTATTATAATTTTTTAACGAAGCATATTCATCGCCTTTATTAAGCAATGCCCGACAGGTTTCATCAACTTTCCGGTTAGATTCGGTAATATTGTCTGGTTCCGGATGCACTCGTGCCACATCTCGATACGACTTAATCGCATCGTCGTAAAATCCTTTCGCCAGCAATCGGTCTCCTTCAGCGAACAATGGCGCTAATCGGTCGATCATCGTTTGCGCTAATTTCGATTTCGCATCAGCGAGTTTCTGTTCGACTTCAGTCATATTTGGATTTAACCGCAACGCGGCGGCATATTCGGTGGTTGCCAAAGCATACTCGCCTTTATCCATATAATAATCGCCGTTACGGACATGATTCACTTCTTGCTCTTCTTTCAATATTTGCGAAATCAAACTCCGATTGACAGTAGTAGTTCCGACAACTGACTTGACTACGATAGTAGTCGGACTTTCTCCGATAATATCACCGTTAATCCGGCGGCCGTTTTTTAAGATAATGATATCTGCCAGACACAATTGGGTAAGTCCAAATAGGATGAGGATACCGATCAGTACCACAATACCGACTTTAAACTCTGTGGTCATATACACCTCCTGCAAAGCCAGGTATCTTCGTTGCTTTCAAAAATTCCCTTACTGCCGTGTCATTACTCCTTCTGATCTCGTAAGGAGTGCCGAAGGCGACGATCCGGCCTTCATACAACATGGCCACCTTGTCGGCGATCCTGAACATACCGAGGATGTCGTGACTGATGACGACATAGGTCTTCTTGAGGTTCAGCTGGGTCTCTTTTATGAGGTCGTCGATGGTGAGGGAAATGATGGGGTCGAGCGCGCTGGTTGGCTCGTCGAAGAGGACGATCTCCGGGTCGAGGGCGAGGGCCCGCGCAAGGCCCACCCGCTTCTTCATGCCGCCCGAAAGCTCCGAGGGCATCTTTTCCTCGAAACCGAAGAGACCCACCTCCTTCAGCTTCTGCTGGACGACTTTCTGGATTTCCCGCTCCGGAAGCTTCGTGTGCTCCCTGAGGGGAAAGGCCACGTTATCTCCCACATTCATGGAGTCGAAGAGCGCCGCTTCCTGGAAAAGCATGCCGAACTTCTTCCTTACCTCGTTGAGCTCCGCCTCGCCCAGCCGGGTGATCTCAACCCCTTCGACCCATATCCTGCCGCTGTCAGGCTTGAGGAGGCCGATCAGGTGTTTCATGAGCACGCTCTT
>JBHGBB010000203.1:0-6681 GCA_041946755.1 bacterium
CTCCCGGACGCTCACGTTGAAGCACCAACTGCGATAAGCGTTATATTAGCAGGTGTGTTGTTAAAAATGGGAACTTATGGTATGTTAAGAATTAGCTTCCCTATGTTTCCTGATGCTGTGCTTTATTTCCAATATGGATTAGCATTTATTGGAATGGTAAATATAATTTACGGTGCACTCTGTGCTATGGGTCAGCATGGTATCGGCAAAAAGGATTTCAAAAAACTTATTGCATACTCAAGTGTTAGCCACATGGGTTATGTAGTTTTAGGTATGGCGGCGTTAAATACTCAAGGTATGATTGGTGCTGTTTTCCAAATGTTTAATCACGGAACAATTACAGCAATGCTCTTCATGATTGTAGGCGTTATATATGAAAGATCACATACCAGAGGACTTGATGAGTTTGGTGGCTTAGCAAACAAAATGCCTATCTATACTGGAATAACTACGGTTGCATTTTTTGCTGCTTTAGGTTTACCAGGTTTAAGTGGTTTCATCAGTGAAGCTTTTGTATTCCTCGGAGCATTTAATACATATCCAATAATTACTGTATTTAGTGGATTGGGAATTATTTTAGGAGCTGCTTATATGCTCTGGACTCTCCAAAAAATATTCTTTGGAAATTTACCTGAAAGATGGGCTGGTCCATGGGATCCTGAGAAGAAAAAATATCCAACTGATGATATTATGCCACTAGAATTGACAGCTTTTGTTCCACTTGTAATTATAGTAATTTTCTTAGGAATTTATCCTGCACCAATGATTAATTTAATGTCTGCTTCAGTAAATCATCTTGTAGACTTTATAAAAACAACTGGAGTAATGACTGCAGCAGGTTTTTAATGATAATAAATTTTTAAATATTTGATAGATAATTACTTTGGCCGACAAATAGACCTAACCTTCCAGTTTCTCTCTAATAATATCAAACACGGCTGTTTTCCGTTCTGGACTCCGAACACTTTTTCCGGTTTTCCAATATATACCGACCCGCAAGCCGGATATTGTTATCCGATCCATCTAATATTATTCGGTCTATTTAGGCCGGAACGAGCATTCGGCTGGGATTTAGGGCTCCATCTCTTTTTCGCCGGGTGGTTAACCTATTTATTTCTGCGTCAGCTGGGAACAAAACGGCCGGCAGCTATCCTCAGCGGTATCTGTTTCATGTTCAGCGGATTCCTGGTCCCGAAACTTTTAATTCCGGCGTTAATCTTTTCCGCAATGTACCTTCCACTCATTTTGCTGGGTATCGAACGGTTATGCGCCAAACCACGGTTCGCAAACCTTGTATTACTCGGTTTTGCAATCGCCTTCTTAATGCTAGCCGGGTATCCGCAATATGTGATGACAATACTGGTATTTAGTGCCATTTATACCATAGTGCGAATAGTTCAGCTTGGTATCCAATTCAATCGGAAAATTGAGTTCGGTAAAGGAACTCGATTATTAATTGCAATTTTATTCGGGCTATTTATCGGGATTATCGCTTGCCTAATGCTGTTCACTTCAATCCCGCAATTAAAAAATTTAGTGCAAATTCCGGTATTTGTTTCCACTTGTAGTAAATCGCTCATTTTTATTCTTTTGTTAATCTGGGCGTTATCTATCAAACATATCATTTTGAATCGGAAGCTAATCTCGACTCTATTCGGCTATTTTATAATCGCGGTAATACTCGCCACATTATTAAGTGCCGTGTATTTATATCCTGCCTATGAATTATACCAGCATTCTAGCCGGGTAGGATTACCGACTTCGGAGTATATCAGTGGGATATATTTCTTTGAAAATATCAAATTGATTATTAAAGACCTATTTACCGGCTCGGGGATTATCGATTTCGAAATTAGCGGATATATCGGCTCAACACCATTCGTCATCTTGATTCTCGCACTCGCACTCGGAATTATGCATATCCGGTTTAAAAAACATGCGGTTATGTTCTGGATTTTTATCGGATTATCCGGCTCGCTGGTTTTTTTAGATCCGGCTCTTACCGATTTGGTTTCGCAGCATGTGCCGATCGTAAACTATTTCTTTATCTATCATCGTTATTTATTAATTCTGGTGTTTGCTTTATCCGGGTTGGCGGGTTTCGCACTCCATAATATAACCGAATATATCGAAACCCAGAATCCGGTACAACTCGCGAATTTAAATTACCGATACCTGCTTTCCATCGCAGGAATCAGTATTATCTTAGCGTTATTATTCAGTCTCTCAAATCAGCCGCAATTAATGATAAAAATCATACCGGCAGTTGGAATTGTACTAATCTATCTCCTCACTTCGGGGCAAGGATTGGTACGGATTATATTTCCCGCATCGATTATCCTGATTTCTTTAATTGAATTGTATCCGAAAACGGTAGGATATCCGATAACTTATATATATCCCTCGCAATTATATCCGGCAAAAACCATTAATACGACTTTAAAAGAACGAGACCCAGAACCATATCGTATCGTTAGTATGCTATCAGAAAAAGTCGCTATCCCCTATCAAACCGGAGCGATATCTTTTTTCCTGTTACCGAATGTAGCTTCGATATATGGGATTCGAGATGCTCAAGGATTCAATCCGGTTTTATTAAAAGAATATCGGGATTATATCGATATGCTCAATCAGGATCATCAGCAACTAACCTTATTTGCCGATAAAACCCATTATGCGATGATTAATACCACCGATTCGAGACTGCTCGATTTATTGAATGTTAAATATATTACTTCTCCTATTCCTTTGAATACCGAGAAACTCACCTTGTTATACAGCTCGAGTATTGTTAATCGGAATTATCAGATACCAATATTCATCTATCGAAATAATGATTATCTCCCGAACGCATATATTGTTCATCAGGCAAAAGTATGCCGGAATATACATCAGACATTATTGAATTTGACCAATCCGGAATTCGACCCGCAGGCGACGGTGATTCTAAACGAAAGTTTCGGAACCCTGGTAGAAAAACAGGAGAACTTGATTGGGAAAACGAAAGTTCGGGCCCCGCGCGCAATTACGGTTATCAGTTCTCCGCAGACCGCAAGTATCCAGATCGATGGGAAAGAGATTTGCGATAATCAACCGGGATTTAATATCGCGGTACTTAACCAATCAACTCATGATTTAGATGACTTAACGGTATTCAGTTCGCTATTAAGTGTAGCAACAACTTCTACTGAACGAAGTCCATTAGCGGTTTATCTTGATGCGATACCAGCCGGTAAAATTGTGGTAATCGCCTGGAAAGGGGATACCGCTTCTTTTCTGATGACCGAAGATATTGTCTCGACCTTACAGTCTCTCGGTGCTGTCCCGGACAAATTTCATGGGAATACTCTAGCCTTAATCGGTGTTAAAGGAGCTAATCCGGGAGAAGCAATGCAATCGACATTCACTCCAACCGCAGAATTAGCAGTACCTTATCCGATCGATATTGTTTATCGATTTGATGAAAAGAAACTGATATTACCCGAACCGGGGAATACTGAAGATACCGCTAAGTTCGAACCGCAAGTCACTATCATCCATTCACAGGTTAATACGATTAAATATGCGCCAAACCAAATCAAATATCAGGCGATTTTATTCCAACCGGGATTTTTGGTATTAAGTGAACTCGATTATCCCGGCTGGGTAGCGTTCGTTGATGGCAAGCCGACCCGGATACTTAAGGCTAACGGGATATTTAAAACAGTATTTCTCAATCCAGGGAAACATCAGGTCGAACTACGATTTATTCCTATGAAATTCTGGTACGGGTTGATTATTACTGGAATAACTTTATTAACGCTGATTATTATCGGTATTATAAGACTAAGAAAGCAGAGAAGAATAGAGGCTTAATATTTATTGGAATTTTGGAGCTTAAGATTTAGATTTTCTTTTCATTTCAAACAAGTATAAACTTGTTTGAAATGAAAAGCAGCAGGTCTATAAGCCGGATTCTGTATTCAGTCTATTCGACTGAATGATAACCATTTCTCTAGGTTCGATATTGCTATCGAACTCAAGCGACCTAACCCGAGAAGTTGGTCGAATCGACTACGAGCGGGACCACTCTCCTTCTCCTATTTGGTCTTGCTTCAGGTGGGGTTTACCGAGCCATTCTTGTCACCAAGAATGCGGTGAGCTCTTACCTCGCCTTTTCACCATTTCCAATCGACCGAAGTCGGTTGGTTGTGTGTTTTCTGTGGCACTTTCCCTTGGGTTACCCCAGGTCGCGGTTAGCGACCACCTTGCCCTATGAAGTCCGGACTTTCCTCTCCAGTCTATTCGACTACAGCGGTCATCCGACCTGCTTAATTTATCAAAGAACATGAACAATATCTCATATACCAGTATCTTTATTTTACCATATTTTGTCAAATTCAATAAGAATATGTTATCATTAACCATATTTTGTATTTGAATAATTCAATATAATGCATGGTATATTATGGGCATACTTAAGCAGCTGCACTCGAATTTACAAAAGAGTAGATTTCTCTACTTACAAGCAGCAGGAATGGTTTCCGGAAGAAAGGCATTTTGTGGGCCTTGGCTGATTCAAATCGATTTAACCAATGCTTGTAACAACATTTGTTTAGCCTGCTGGGCTCGATCTCCCTTATTACATAATGAAGAAGAGCGGAAAGATTGGGAAAACTGGCATCTCCCGGTCGATTTGGTTTTAAAGGTGTTAGATGAACTCCATCAGTTAGGTACTAGGCGGATTTGGTTTGCCGGTGGTGGTGAACCATTTTACTATCCAGATATTTTCAAGGTGCTGAGAAAAACCGCGGAATATGGTATTGCGCCGCATATAACCACTAATTTTACTTTGCCGACCTTACCCGACCTACAGCAATTATTCGAACTACAGGTTCCCCAATTAACCACCAGTATTTGGGCGGGTAATGCCGAAACCTATATTCGGCTTCATCCCGGTCGAACCAAAGAAGATTTCCAGATGATATGTGACCGATTCCGGTTCTTGGTTGACCTGAAACGCAAGTATCGGAAACCTTACCCACGAATTCATATTTATGATGTTATTCTGAAAGAGAATTATCGGGAATTAATGGATATGTATCAATTTGCTATTAAGATGGAAGTAGATTCGTTCCAATATCAGATGGTAGATATTGTTGACGGTAAGACCGATAGTTTAGCGTTATCGCCTGATGAATTGACCGAAATCGCACACATTATGGAATCAGTTGAACGGGAAATAAATAACCGACAGAAACAGGGATTATATAAGCCGGAATTGCGGTATGCAGAACAATTTAAGCGCCGGTTTAGTAGTCCGACCGCATCGCTAGGGAAATATGACCAACCGGTTATTGATACCCTACCCTGTTATGCCGGCTGGTATTTCTCTCGGATTCTAGCCAATGGCGATGTAGTCGGATGTTTAGGCACCAACACCAAAATCGGCAGTATATATCAGGATACATTCCGTGATATCTGGGTATCCCCGGGACAAACTGAATTCCGGAAACGGTATCAAGAATCAAAATCCTCGCCATATTATGCAGACCGGAAATGTTTAAAAAGTTGCGACCATAGTGCTCATAACATTCGGGTAAATCGGATTCTCAATAAAATCCCGAAACCAATCGGAAAACTATGTTTTCCGAATCCGATAACCAACGCCATAACTAGTCGAAATATGAAATCGAGATAGCCTATAATAATTATCGGGATCAAAGTTATGGATAATATTAAAATCATCAAATTGATTATTAGTATCGTAATCTGTTTATCAGCTGGAATTATCGGGGCTTTTTTCACCCAACCGGCTATTCCTACCTGGTATGCAACTCTAAATAGACCTGCATTTAGTCCGCCGAATTGGATTTTTGGTCCGGTATGGACTTTTCTTTATATCACCATGGGAATAGCGGCTTTCCTTATCTGGCAGAAAGGATTGAAGTATACCCCGGCTAAACTCGCGATAACCGTTTTTATCATTCAACTGATTTTAAATAGTATCTGGTCGATAGCATTTTTCGGATTTAAATCTCCCCTTGCCGGATTAGTGGTTCTTATTCTTTTATGGATAGCAATTCTAGCAACGATTATTACCTTTTATAAAATATCTACTTGGGCTGCAATTCTCCTGATTCCCTATATTCTTTGGGTTAGTTTTGCCGGGATTTTAAATTATGCGATAATTAAATTAAATTAAAAAAAATATTTAGCAATGCGAAAGCAGTTATATCATTTAACTTTAGCAGATTTTGAAGAATTTCCTGTCTGGGAATTCGCTCTAGATGAAGAAGGTGTTGATGGTCAAGATGAAACTACGGTTAGACCATATAATACCTCTGAAGTAGATCCAACGGCTGGTCTTTTTGTGGTAAAAGCTAAATTTATACTTAATGACGGAACAATTTGTTATGGTTATTTAACTCCACAAGTCTCCGGTTTTGATAGTATAGGATATATCCAGCCAATTATTATTACTGCATCCGGCCAGATTAATTTCTGGCATGGGATTATTAAACCAAAAGATACTGAAATTACTGAATACTATCGTAAACTTGGGAAGAATGCAGCACAAGTTTTTCCGGTTAAATATTCCTCTGAACTAAAAGTTATTAATGGTCCGGTTGAAGGTACCATTGACGGTTTTATGTATACTGTTGAAGAGAAACATTCAATATTTTCTCGAAAAAGAGAAAT
>JBHGBB010000204.1:0-6671 GCA_041946755.1 bacterium
CTCAGTTTCTGGAAAGAAGCCGGTTTCAGGAAGGATTAGCCTGTGAGTTGATTAATGGCCGATATGGATATATTGATACTACTGGGAAAACGGTTATCGCACCTCAATTCCTCATTGCCTATAATTTCTCTGAAGGATTAGCTTCGGTCAGAGTAGAAGGCAAATGGGGGTATATCGACAAAAAAGGGACAATGGTTATCTTGCCACAATATGCGAACGTGAAAGATTTCTCTAATGGTTTAGCTGCGGTTCAAATGAACAATAAATGGGGATATATCAATAAAACCGGAAAGATGGTTATCGCTCCTAGATTCGATATTGCTTGGGAGTTTAATGAAGGATTGGGGGGTGTAAAAATAGCTGATAAATGGAATTATATTGATAAGACCGGTAAAATAGTGTTCAATCTACCCTATGATAATTTCGGTCGTATATCAGAAGGTTTAATTAATGTAAAAGTTGGAGATAAATGGGGATATATCGATAAAACCGGAAAGATGGTTATCCCTCCCCAATTTAATCGTGTTGAGCCTTTTTCTGAAGGACTAGCGGATGTGAACATTGGCAATGGCGATCTTGAACCGGAACAATGGGGATATATCGATAAAAAAGGAAGGTTTATTATTCAACCCCAGTATCAAGATGCATCAAGATTTCATGATGGATTAGCTGCGGTTACTTATAGTGGAAAAACAGTAATATTTTGCGAAAAAAAAATAGTAGAACATGGAAAGTTCGGATATATTGATAAAACGGGGAAGATGGTAATTGAACCGGAATATGGCTATACTTATGATTTTTATGATTTTGATCATGGAATTGCAGAAGTCCAATTGGGTGAAAAAATCGGGTATATTAATAGAATCGGGAAATATGTCTGGGAACCGACGAAATAGTTTATGCTCATTTAAAATTTAGCCCTTCGATCTGCCTTAGGCGGATTCAGGGTAAACATTTAGCAATGAGCATTTCAAATTTAATATTACCTAGCGTACAATCGAAAGGATAACTCAATGAAAAAGATCGGATGCCTATTATTTTGTCTCATGTTTCTTGTGGTTTTATCTTTTGCGCAGGCGGAGAAGAAGGATGAATCGGTTAAACTTAATCCAGTGCAAAAGGATGGGAAGTGGGGATATATTGACCGAACCGGGAAGATAGTTATTCAACCCCAATTTGCTTATGCAAATAATTTTTTTGAAGGATTAGCTGCGGTTGAAATCGGAGATAAAAAAGGATATATTGACCGGACCGGAAAATTGGTTATCCAGCCCAAATTTGATTGGGCAAATCCTTTTTTTGATGGATTAGCCCAAGTTGAAATTGGCAAAAAAATGGGATATATTGATCGGACTGGTAAATTGATAAATAACGCATTATTCGATAAAGCAGGTTTTCGGTTTTATGATGGGTTGGCTGTGGTTCTGCTTAATGGTAGTTATGGATATGTTGATACTACTGGGAAGATGGTCATCTCACCGCAATTCTTGTTAGCAGAATCCTTTTTTGAGGGTTTAGCAGCGGTTAGAATTAAAGGAGATTGGGGATATATTAATAAAACTGGCAAGGTAATCATTCCGCCTCAATTTGAGCAAACGCGATCTTTTTCTGAAGGATTAGCAGCAGTTAAATTTAAGAAAGGTTGGGGGTATATCGATAAAACCGGGAAAACGGTTATTCCCGCTCAATTTGAAGATGCTGGGAAGTATATGCAGGGACAAGCTTTAGTAAAGCTTAATAATAAATGGGGGTTAATCGACAAAAAAGGAAAAATACTAATCAAACCGCAATTTGAAGAGCTCGGTGGGTTTTCTGAAGGGTTAGCGATTATAAAACTAAATGGCAAATATGGATTTATTGATACTACCGGGAAAATAGTTATTCAACCGCAATACAATTTTGTTTTACCTTTTCATGAAGGATTAGCTAGGGCAGATATAGACCATTTTAAATGTGGGTATATTGATAAAACAGGTAAAATGGTAATTCCATCAAAATTTGTTTCTGGTAGTAATTTTTCTGACAGTATAGCTCATGTACTAGTTAGTTTAGATGATAAATTTGGATATATCGATAAGACCGGGAAATATATCTGGGAGCCGACGAAATAGGGAAAACAGTACCGCCGGCTGTTAGCCGGTCAATAATTTTAAATATTCGCAGGCTGATAGCCTACGCTACTTTTATAACTCCAATAAAATGAATAGAAAATCAGATTCTCTATTAGAGAAACTGATTTTCTATGGGTTCAAAATATTGAACCCCTACATGAAACATAAAATCGTTTTATGAGTTTCCGGGAAAATTGGATTAAGAGAATCAATAGAATTGTTACCGGCAGTTCGAAGATAAAAGTTCCTTCAACCATTTTCGGGGCAATTATCTTTTTCAGCATTATCATCGGGCTGTTTATACTCTTTGCCAAACTCGGAGTATGGCTCCATTTTCCGGGATTGTTGCCGGAAGGGTGGAATAAACTTGTTTCGATACCATTTATCTTTATTGGATTATGGTTTGCCGGTTGGTCGAACCTGAAATTCTTCAATGCGAAAGGGACTCCGGTACCATTGAATCCGCCACCGAAATTAGTTGAAACCGGGCCCTATGCTTATACTCGGAACCCGATGTTAACCGGGGTATTCTTTCTTATTTTCGGGTTAGGGATATGGTATAACTCGATTGCGGTTGCGTTTATTTTTACTCCCTTATTTATCGCGATTATGGTTATCGAAATTAAACTGATTGAAGAGCCGGAACTCGAACTCCGGTTAGGACAACCGTATCTGGATTATAAAAACCGGGTACCGATGTTCTTTCCCCGATTAAATAAAAACCGGAAACAATAAGAAGCAAGAAAAATCTGCATATCACTACGATATAGTGTTAAAGGTAATCTATATGAAAAAAAAGGTAAATCAATGGATAAATTTAATCAAATCCGGACGATTGAATGCGATCTTGAAAAAAGCTACTGTTGCTGATATTGGACTACTCTGTGATGTCGGTGAATGGTTTCATGATAAAAAGGCGTTTGGTATATCGCAGAAGATATTCCAGCGTATAACCGAGCTAGACCCGAAACATGCGTATGCTTGGTTTAAAACCGGGTATGCATTGGATGAACTGAAAAGATATAAAGAAGCTATTCGCTGTTATAATCAAGCGATTAAACTCGATCCTAAAGATAATGTTGCATGGGTAAACAAAGGATTTGCATTCAGTAACCTTGGAAAATATAATGAGGCTATTTTTTGTTATAACCGAGCTATCTGGATCGATCCGAAATATTGGCTTGCCTGGCTTAATAAGGGCTGTGATTTAGCTAATCTTGAAAGCCATAAGGCTGCTATTATCTGCTATGACAAATCGATTAAGCTTAACCCGAAATACGTAAAGGCATGGTATAACAAAGGGAATGCGTTAGAAGAACTCGGTAGATTTGAAGCGGCTATCGCTTGTTATAATAGAGCGTTGCGACTAAATCCAAAGCACGTTATGGCGCTAAATAATAAAGGACTTGTACTAAATAGTTTAGGCAAACCAACGGCCGCGATCATGTGTTATAACCAAGCGATTAAACTTGATCCTAAAAAGAGTTTAGTCTGGTATAACAAAGGATTAGCGCTCGATGATTTGAAGAAATGTAAAGAAGCGCTGGTTTGTTTTAATAAGGTTCTGGAGTTAGACCCAAAAGATTACCAAGCGATGGTTGATAAAGGGAATCAATTAGATAACCTTGGCAAACCAAAGGAAGCGATTATTTTATATAATCAAGCGATACGGCTTAACCGGAGCTACCTCTTGGCGTGGTATAACAAAGGTGTTGTATTAGCTAATCTTGGTCGGCATCGGGAAGCTATTGCTTGTTATACTCAAACGCTTAAACTTGACCCGAAATATCCGCATGCATGGGTTACTAAAGGATATGAACTTGGACAACTTGATCGATATGCCGATGCAATTGAATGTTTTAATAAAGCTATTAGATTGAATCCAAAAGATGCTAAAATCTGGGATAATAAAGGATATATTCTTGGAAAACTGAATAAGACAAGACAGGAACTTGCGTGTTATACTCAGATGGTTAAATTAGAGCCGAAAAATGCAGATGCTTGGTATAATAAAGGGTATGTATTAGGTAAACTGAAAAGATATCGAGAAGAAATTGCCTGCTATAATCAAGCGATTAAATTAAACCCGAAATTTGCTGATGCTTGGTTAAATAAGGGGGAAGCGTATAAGAAACTGAATAAATATCAAACTGCGCTATCCTGCTACCATAGAGTATTAATGATAATTCCTCAAGATGATTATGCTTGGTATGATATTGCCTGTGTCTATACTCTCCAAGGGAAAAAAGAGCCGGCATTATCGCATCTCGCTAAAGCCATTAAGTTCAATATTAAGAATAAACAAGATGCTAAAACTGATAAAGATTTCGCTACCCTTTGGCAAGATAAAGAGTTCAAGAAATTAGTTAAATAAACTCATCGATAATATCTAGTAGTTCCTCGAATATAAATCCGATTCTATTCTTCAAAAAGATAATCAGGGCGAATCGGTGATTCGCCCCTACCGCAGGAAAAACAATTTCTTGGGTAGGGGCGACCCATTGGGTCGCCTATAATCACCCCAAAAAACGTACAAACCAGGCAAAACATCCAACTTCGCTAAAAAAGCTTCGATGGATAAATGTTTCGCCCCTACCAAAGGCATAGCGAAAGTAGAACTTTCGCACTCCACATGTTTTAGGATGAACGAGATAATATCTCGTTCATCCTTATGTCGGTAAAAATCGGGTACAAATTTGTAATTGGGAGCGGGGGTGGTACGAACGAGATAATATCTAGTTCGGTCTTATTCCCCAGATAGAAAAGTCAAAATTAAGAAGGAAATGGGTAAGGAAATAGGTGAAATAAGAGGAATTATTTAATTTGTTCCATTTCGGGTTTAGCGTCTCGCATCATCAGTTCGCTAACCGCTTGTAGAGGAGGTTTGTTCTGGTATAAAACCTGATATACCTGGTCGGTGATCGGCATTATAATTTCGAGCGATAGCGCTAGTTCATAAGCCGCTTTAGTGGTTCTAACCCCTTCAACCACCATTCCGATTTCATCTAATGCCTGCTGTACCGATTCCTTTTTAGCAATTTTCTCGCCAAACGCTCGGTTTCTAGAATGCCGGCTGGTGCAGGTGACTACCAAATCCCCTAATCCGGTCAATCCGGAGAAGGTTAGAGGGTTACCGCCGAGTTTGATGCCGATCCGGCTCATTTCAGCCAAGCCCCGGGTAATTAACGCCGCTTTGGTATTATCGCCGAACCCGAGTCCATCAGAAATCCCAGCGCCGATTGCGATAATATTTTTCAAAGCGCCCCCGATTTCGACTCCAATCAAATCCGGGTTAGTATATACCCGGAACCGGGGAGACATCATCAGATTTTGTACCGATTGCATAATCCCTAAATCGAATCCGGAAATGACTACGGTAGTCGGTACATCCCGGCTGACTTCTTCCGCATGCGATGGTCCGGATAGAACCGTTATCTGCCGTTGATATACTTTTGGAATAACTTGAGAAATAACTTCTGATAATCGCAACTGGGTTTCGGTTTCCAACCCTTTCGCGCAATTGATAATAATCATTTCATCGGTTAGATAAGGAGCTAACTGCTGGCATACCGGTCGAACGGTATGGGAAGGTAATGCTAATAGAACTGCAGTCGCATTCTGGAGCGCTTCAGTAAAATCGTTGGTAATCAAGACCGAGTCCGGGATTTTTATTCCCGGTAGGAACCGGTCATGTTCCCGGTTCTTAACCAGTTTTTCATATACCGGTTTATCGAATTCCCAAAGAGAAACCTCTTCCCCTTTATTAGCTAATAACCGGGCTAAGGTAATTCCCCAACTGCCGGCACCTAAAACTGCAATCGCCATAATGCACTCTCGCCACGAATATACTCGAATATACTCGAATAAATTTTTAAGGTAGGGGTGGGGTTTCCCCGCCCGAAATTGGCAGAAAATTTCTCCGATGCTCGGAGTGTTTCATCTGCTCCTACCAAATCAAAAACCGGGCGAGGGAACCTCGCCCCTACTTTCAAAGAAAAATATACTTATAGTTAATATTGTACCTGAAATTAACAAAATAAAAAAGGGCAAAAGATAAATCTTCTGCCCTTTTAGACCGAACTTCGGATAAGGTTAGAGCCCCTATCCTAAAAGAATAATAATTCAAGGAGGATAGGTCCGCCTTGGCTGGTGAAGTTGTTCTTAACTTATCCTATCGTTCGTTCAAACCTTAATTACAGAGATATATAAAAGACGATTACAGTGAATTTTAAAATCTGTGTAATCTTAGCTTTTAAATCTGTGTAATCAGTGTACTATGCTTTAATAATACTGATTTTCTTCAAATCCGATTCGCCGAGTCCTAATTCCGTCCCATATTTTAAATAAGGGAACTGTTCCGGCTGTTTACCGAATAAGGTGGTTGCATATGCATCAGCTGCTACCATGTCTGCGCTCGCGATAACTATTTCCGGCTGCTGCACATCATTCAGATTCCCACCGGTCGGTCCATGATTGACCAGAATCCGATAGGCATCGATAATCGTCAGGTTCGGTTTCCGAACAGTATTAAGATCGACTATTTTCCGGTTAAAATCAGCA
>JBHGBB010000205.1:0-6657 GCA_041946755.1 bacterium
GTTTATCCTGCGTGACTGCTAGATAGTCTTTCATCGCCGTTATGGCATTATCCGATTGATCGAGATCGCGATATACCGAAATCAATTGTTTCAACGCCGTTTGATTATTCGCGGATTTCTCTTTTAATTTCGTGACTAATTCATTCGCTTGCTCTTTTTTCCCGGCACGAAGATAGAGCCGGAATAAACTCACGAGATTACTACTATCATCCGGATTTCTGGTTAGTGCTTCCTGGCGTAACGCTATGGCTTTCTCAAAATTATCCTTCTTCTGATAAAGCATGGCTAGCGGAGTAATCGGCCGGAAATCAGCCGGCTGTAATTCTCGCAGTTTCTCATAGAACGATATGGCTTTATCCGATTGATTGGTTCGATTATATAATTCGGCAAGGATCCAGATAACTTCGGTATCTTTCGATGTCTTCTTATACCGCGCTTCGAAAATCGGGATAAGACTATCCGCTTGATTCGAGCCATACCCGATTAAAGTTCCTAGGATATTTTGGCGGCTGGTTTTATCGGTTACCACTGTGCATACCGCATCATAGAGGTCGACTAAATCCGAGATATTCCCTTGCTGATAATACATGTTCGATATCTGATTCCAGATTTGCATTGCCCGTTCCGGGTCATTGGTTTTTTCAATCGCTTTTTTCGCAAATGCGATCATCTCTTTCTTTCTTTCGGAATTGCGGTATGAATAGATAATTCGATTGATTAATTGAATATCATTCGGATTTAGTGATAATGCTTGTTCATAATAGGGGAACGCTTTATCATAAAGTCTGATTGCGGTATAGATATCTCCGATTGCCGCTAAATTTGATGTTGCTTTCGGTTCTTGTTTAATCAGTTTGTCAACCAGCTTTTCAGCTTCATTCATTTTACCGGAGTTGACATATAACGCTGCGAGATCGGCATAAAACCGGGTATATTCCATCCCGCCTTTCGAAAATCCCGGTTCTGCTTTCAGATAAGCAGCGAGCGCTTCGGAGCTTTTCCCATTCCGGCGATAGAGAGTACCCAATGCATACCAGTTTTGCGCATTATCCGGTTCTAATTGTAATGCGGTTTGGTACATGCCAATTGCTAGATTGAATTTCTGCTGTGCGGTATATAGGTCACCAAACAATGCGAATCCGGCAGCCGCGGTTGGCGATATAGCTGTCGCTTGCGATAATATCGGTTCGGCTTTATCGAACATCCGATGTTGAATATACCATTTCCCTAATCCAAGATATGGGTCGAGCTTCTGCGGCGATTCTTTAATCTGGTCGAGGAAATACATCTCTTCCACCACTTTCGGCTGTTCTTGCGCATTTACAATTACCGGCACCAACGAAAATAAAATGAATATTGTTAAAGTTAAATAGAAGATGTATAACAATCTTTTCATTGTTATTTACCTCCATAAATAAATAATAAAACAATTTCAATTTTTATTTGGTATTTGGTACTTGGTACTTGATACTTGATTTACTTATTCCACGGTTTATTCGGGAATTTGTTTTCTAAGTATTCATATCGGTCTTGCCGTTTCCCGGTAGTCTCGTTAAATATCGGGGTTCCTCCGGCATATGAGGTTCCTTCTGGATCCCCATATTTATTCAGTTTATTCTTTTTTAACCAGGTATCGATTCTCTTCTTTTCATCAGCCGGATTCTGCTCTGGTTGTTTTTGCTCTACCGATTTCTGTCCGGCAGGAAGTTTTACTGTTACCTTATTCATTTTATCGCCTACCCGAATCTTCTCAACCACATCCTGCCCTTCAAGTACCTGACCGAAAACAGTATATTGCCCATCTAAAAACGACGGGGTACCCAGACAAATATAAAACTGGCAATCAGCGCTATTCGGGTCTTGAGCGCGTGCCATCGCTACCGTACCCGGTTTATGTTTTAAACTATTGAATTCGGCCGGGAGTTTTACTCCGGAACCGCCGGTACCGTTACCTGCCGGATCGCCGCCTTGGATAACGAACCCGGGGACTACCCGATGGAAGGTTAATCCATCATAAAACTTCTGCTGAATCAGTTCGGTTATCCGGGCAACAGTTTTCGGAGCATAGTCCGGATACATCTCAAATACTATTTTCCCTTTATCGGTTTCTATGGTTACCATAGGTTTTTGTACTTCTCCTTTTGCCGGGGCGGTAGCAGGAGTACCCTGCGTGGTTAATATTGATAAAACTAACAACCCTACTGAAACTAAAGACATACTTCTTTCCTCCTTTACCCTGAGCAAAGTCGAAGGGTTTTTTGATTTATTTTTATCTGTTTACGATAGCGCGAACTGAGGATTGCTGTCAATCCCTTTTTACCTTGAATATATAGATTGTTAGAATTAGTTATTTTGTAGAAGACCTAATCTCAATAAAAAAAGGATAATTTCCTATAATTATAGAAAATTATCCTTTAGTCATCAGATAAACAAAATAATTTATTTACTTTTTTCAGCGTCGATTTTAGCTTGAACTCCTCTTATAAATCTTTTAATCCGATCAACTTCATTATTTTTTCCTTCATTAAGATTTAAGGTCTCAAGATATTTAAGATATGCCTGAAACTCGCGGAGTGAGTCCTCATATTCACCTAAAGCTTGATATTCAACTGCAAGTCCAAGGTGCACCTTTGGTAAATCTGGGGCTAACTCTGCCGCTTGTAAAGCCAAGTTAAGTGCTTCTTGGTGTCGGTTATCACGTCCGAAATTATATGAAGCAATATAACTTGATTTAGCTAATAAAACTTCAGCTTTATCTTGATTAGTTCTAGGTTCCTTTATTATTAGCGTAAATGGTGCTGATGCTAAAACTCCTTTAAATATGGTTGTATCGGTTCCCGGATATGATGTTGGATCATAACGTACAATACATTCATAGGTGCCCTCTTCCATCTTCTCTGTTATTTCAGGCGGAATTAATAATGATTCTCTAGCAGCGCTAGTTGTGAACACAAACTCCTCCGTTTTATCTGAATAAGGTGCGTATAATCGATGTAATTCGAGTAAGTCCGAGGAATTGATTTGGTTTTCAATATCTTGCGTTTTAGAAGTTCTATTGTGTAATTTTTTAATAGTAAATTGTAAATAGTTGGACCAACGACCTTCTTTTGTAGCTAATATTGTCTGAGGAATGTTTTTAGCACGTTGGTTCCATGCTCTGATTGCATCTTCATTATGAATTTCCACTGTAATAAATACTGGACTTCCCTTTAAATATTCTTTTTGGGCACTATTGTTTGTTAAACTTATTCGTAAATCCTGAGAAATTGCTATGTTTCCCATTAATATAAAACTTATGATTATAAGCAAAGCTATTTTTAAATCCATAATCCCCAATAACCGATTATCTAATTTCATTTGATTTAACATACGATTTTCCTCCTTATTAGTTTAATCTTGATCATTAACATCAAACTGACTCTTACAATTGTCTTGATTATCGCAAAATATTGTCCCAATAGTCATATTATTCCACCCATCCGCATCATTATTACCACCTCTTCCATCATGAGGTTTGCGAAAGACATCCCATTCGTTCCATAAATAACGAATCACGCATGTTTGAACTCCACCTGTGTTAATAGGAGAATGATGGTGAATTGCAATTCCATGACCTAATTCGTGCGTAATCGCATATCCTTTAGCTTCTGCAAAACGATTATTTCCGCCATCAGGACGTTCAGTAGATTCGTCCCAAGTTATCTGATCAACATCAATACATATTTCAGGATTTTCCTTTGGTGAGCCTATCTTCGGTCCGGTTGTTATACCCCAACTGCCATTATCCGCATTGCGTGCTCCACCACCATCTGCATCATATGTGTGCAACCATAATCCATGTTGATCAACTCGATGTGCTCCATCTGGAGCGGCTCCATTTTTAAAATTAACCACTCGACTATTTACTCCATTGAACTCAGTCGAGTCTATTAAATGAACCTCTAACTGGCTCGCTCCAGTGAAAAAACTACTGTTATAAAGTTCATTCTGGTCGAAGATGAATAAATCTTTTTTAAACGGACTTGTTCTTGTATGATTGGTTTTTACTAAAAATCCCCGATATTCTTCATATCGACTCAAGCCATCACCTTGAGTACCGAAATTAGGGTCGCTATCAGTATCATCAGCATAAGTAGTAGCATCACCAAACCAGCCATCGGCAATAAAGCTATTATTATCATCGCGGGGTATCTTAGCAAACTGCGTGGTCATAATGCTTGGCAAATGTGCTAATAACGGAGTAATGTTATTTCCAGCTATAGTTAACAATTCTGCTTTAACTTTACCATACGCTCCATAATCAAAACAAGAGACATTAATACTCGCGGAATTAACTTCGCTATTTTTCTCTGCAACTGTCGAATCAGCGCCGCTGATGGTATATCCCGCTTGGGATTCAAATCTTAGGTCTTTTCCGCTATTATCAGCACCGGATATGGTTGAATCCACTGCATTCATGCAATATCCCGGTTCTGCTGAGACATCATATAACGTAAACTTGATTTTCCCAGCGACTCCAGTGGGCTTAATAGTAGCGGTTTTCTGAAGAGTTCCCCCTTTTGTCGGTAGCCAATTATTATTCGTATTATCAATCTCAAGATCATACACTACCAGGGTTATTGATCTAGTAGCATCAGGATCGTCAGCGAAATATTCATTATAATACTTAGAATCATGGTAGGTCCAAGTGACTGTATAAAGCCCCGGTTGGGTTAATGAGAAATTATCTTGCGGTAATATCGTGGTAACGCTATTAGTAGATAACGTAGTATTAATAGCTACTTGATTATTGAATATATCCGGATAATAAGAAATATAGGTAGTATCATAATCCTCACCGTCACTGGCATAGATATTATTGGCACTTAAATAACTATACAGATTGTATGCGGTACTATGTACTGGCTCACAGAGCCTCTGTCCATCAATAATAGTTCCGCCTTTATATATATGTCCCGGCTGAATTGGTGGCTCGGTTATCCCAGTAGTGTTCGGTAACCAGAGATTTATCGTAAACGAGGTTTCTTTATATCCATCGTACGCTTGAGTACCCCGCGATCCAACATCTTCCCAACCGGCTTTAATTACATACGCTCCCGGAGCAGTAAAAGTTGAAAATGAACTTATCGGGTAGGTTAAAGTTAAGGTATCTTGAATCAAATACGTTTCAGTTGTAGAGGTACCATCGCTTTTATGGTGGGTAGCGAAAAGCGTATCATTATCCGTTGGCCAACGTAAACCAAGTCCCCAAACGTATTCCATCGGATTAGCCATAAATTGACTTGCACTAAGTGTACTAAACATAGGAATGTACTGCATATAACAATAATAACGAGGGGTAGTGCTACCATAAAGCGAAAAATACCCGGCGTCAAATATATAAGGATCTGCGGTCGTAGAATAAGTCCAATAATCCGGATAACCGCAACAGTATGCTGTCCCAGCAAATCCAAGTAATAGAATTATGCTGATAAGCATAAAGAAGTAGAAGTTGCTTCGATTCATACCTTTATCGTTCCTTTCATAAGGATGAAAAAATCTAAAATAACAGCGTTACTTTTATTTAGGAGCAAGCTGAAGAAGATATATATTCTTTAACTCTTGTGCCACCGCAAGGTTTACTTTTGGCACCTCTACCCGGTTGCTATACTTCTGTAGAAATTCATCTAAAATTCCGGCTGCTTTTTCAAATTGGGATGAATTAAATAATAGACTCGCTTTATTAAGATATCCTTCATGCATTATTTCAGCCACTTCTGAATATTTCTCGATATATTCGTTATACACCGAAATCGCTGAATAGGTATCCTGTAGTCGTTCATAGCATCTTCCCATTTGGCATAATGCTATCGGGTCCGACCATGACCCTTGATATTCAGTGACTACCTTTTCATAAACTGCAGTTGCTTCAGTATCTCGGCCAAGTTGCTGCAATGCCTCTCCTTTAAGCCGTAATACTGCTCCCGGAACGGTTAACCATCGCTTGGTATCCTGCGCATATTGCGCCATTAAACTATCAGCGGCAATGATTAATTCCGGCCATTGCTTCTGCGATTCTAGCACGAGTAACGGAATAAGTTTACCATATTGATGCATCCCACGGTCTGAAGGAAATATGGTTTGTAACCGCTTACCCCAATTGAGGACTGAATCATAACCATAGATTCCCGCTTCTACCTGAAATAGATGGGCATAAGCGATATGTTCACAACAGTGATATAACATTCCCGGTGCAACAATAGTATCTTCCATTTTGGAAGCTAGTTTCGGGTCATCACCATATTCATTATGCGTGGTTAACCAGTCCATGGTACGCTCGAAATAGGTTATGGCCTTCGGATAATCGCGCTTATTGTACATATAACTCATTGCAGTTAGATACAATGCTTGCGATACATAGTCACTCTCCGGATTCTGCTTCACATATTCCTGAAATCCAGCTATTGCACCATCCTTATCTCCTGCACGATGTTTGGCGAGGATAAGATAAAACTGGCTATTCTGAGCTTCCGTATCTCCCGGATATTGACTAATTACGTCATCAAATTGAAACAAGGCAGCACTTGCACCGGTATAGGTTCGTTCACTTAAATAACTTAGGGTATAGTATTACTCTAGCCACTAAACTAGATTAATTTTAGTATATTTATTTTTTAA
>JBHGBB010000206.1:0-6641 GCA_041946755.1 bacterium
GCGGATCGACCCTGATAATCGGTTTTGGTGATGACGTAAGAATGCCAATGAATCGCATCATGCTTATCGCAAAAGATACTTTCAACAACAGTAGAAATCGGTTCAGGGCTTCGAATAAACTCAGTATTAAATTTGAATATTCTCTCAGAATCGAAATAATGATTAAAAAAAGTATCGTGATGTGGCGATTGAAAATCCTGAATAGTATATCCGGTTTCACGTTCTAATGCCGGATTGGCATATAGTATTCCACCGGATAAGTCGGTGATAAAAACGATATCCTGGAATTTCTCGACTAAGGTTCGATATCGATGTTCGCTCTCCTGCAGTTTAGCATTTGCTTCCGCTAGATGTCTGGTTCGTACTTTAACTTGCTGGCGTAGCAGATAAACAATGCCAACAGTAGTCAGCAATAATCCGGCAATAGCTATCAGTATCCAATATACATACTTCGGCACCCGGTATGCCGTTGGTTTTTCAGACCAATGCCCGAGCGTGGTATAATACGGTGAACCGGGTTTCGGGATCCATTTGCTGAGATACCGATCGATTGATTCTAGCAGTTCGGGATTGCGGCCTTTTGCTGTGACATAATATAGTGCTACCGGGTCAAAATCGATCGCAGTTTTACTCAATCCATATTTCTGGTAGAAATAATCACCGAATAAATGGTTCGAAATAGCGCCGTCTACCGTATTATGAGCTGCCATGGCGAACGCTTGATTAAACGAATCGGTAGGAATAATCGTTACCTGATATCCGAAGCCATCCATCAATTGCTGAAACACGGTTTGTTGAATAGAACCTTTCAGTACCGCAATCCGTTTTCCTTTCAAATCTGATATTTTTTTTATCGGATTACCCGAAGAGGAATATATTCGAGACCAGCTTTCAAGCACTGGGGTTTTATGAAAATCATATAGTTTATTTCGTTCCTCTGAATAAGCGACATCGAGCATCAAATCAATTTTCCCATCTTCCAACGATTTCAGGCAAGCAGTCCAATCCCCCGGGACATATACCAGTTTCCAATGCTCTTGTTTCGCGATTTCTTTCAGCAGGTCGATAAATATTCCTGCAGGATGACCGGCCTTATCGATAAATACTTTCGGTTCATTCTGGTAAACCCCGACGCGGACTGTCCGTGGAGAAGTATTTACTGCACGACTTGAACTCGGTATAACTAAAAAAAGGAGTAAAAAGAGAAGATAAATCTTGAAGATCGAATTGGTATATTTATAGCGCATAGAACTAGGTAGATGGCTGCTATCGCTTATCCACTCGAACTATTTTTGATTTAGACAATTTGCCTGATATTGTATCGCTCTTTTATGTTTCAGGCAAGTCATCAAGACTCGATTTTTCCAAAATGAAACATTAAATAAAAGGGGCTCCCTTTGAAAATGGTAAATGCAAATTCGAATTAACCCGGTGTCAACCAGTTTATTATGCCGAAACCACCGGAAGGATGGTTTGGAAATATTAAGGTGTAATCGTGTAGATACTTTGGCCGTAATCGAGTTAGTCGGGTTTCGTTTAGCAACTATCGGAACTACCGCATTCTTTATAATAGCGATCTTGATTCGAAAAATCCGCTAGTATTTATGATCGATTATCTGCATTTAAGCGATAGGTATTTTTGCCGCTTTTTTTTGCTAGATACATTTGCGTATCAGCCGCTTTTAAGAGCTCTTTAATATCTTTACCATCGGTCGGGTAGATTGCAATACCGATACTAGTTGTAACATTCAGTTTATATTGGTTGGCTTCAAATGGTTGTTGAAATCTCTCGATGATTTTGTTCGCCACCTTAATCGCATCGTTAATCCGGTCGATTTCCCATAATAATAAAACAAATTCATCGCCACCCAATCGCGCAACCGTGTCCCCTTTACGGAGCGTGTTCGTTAACCGGTTGGCAACCATGGTTAATAAGATATCTCCAACCTCATGACCGAGTGTATCATTAACCTTTTTAAACTCATCCAAATCCAGCATCAGCACGGCTAATATACTCCCTTTACGTAACGCCTGGGTCATAGCGAGAGATAATCGATCGTAGAGCAAGATGCGGTTCGGTAATCCGGTCAGAGAATCATGGGTCGCCTGTTCACTAAGTTTCTGCTCGATCGTCTTGCGCTCGGTTATATCGCGAATGATGTGGATGATCTTCTGAAAATCACCTTGTTTATCACGTACCGGTGATGTGGTTACTGCGACCCATTTGTCTAGAGTTGGTTCAAAAATCTCGACATATTGAATTTTATTCAACAAGATACATGGTCCCGCGGGACAGTCTTTAATAGGCGCATCTTTGCAATGAATCAATTGATAACATTTTTTTCCAATAATTTCTTGTCTGGTTTTATTTAGCATTCGACATAACGAATCATTGGCATTCACAATAAGATAATCACTGTTTTGGATCGATACCCCGTCACTCATCGCATCAAAAGTATCAGACCATTCTTTCGCGGAATTCAATAACTGGTTCTCTATGTTCTTACGTTCAGTAATATCTCTAACAGTTGCCTGTAGCACTTTTTCGCTCCCGAAATCAAACGCGGTTAACAGTACTTCAGCAGGAAAGTCGTCACCATTAACCCGCCGATGGATCCATTCGAACCTGTAACTTCCTCGTTGTAAAGCGATCTGCATGTTCGTTATTGCTGCAGGCAATGATGCCTGTCCATCAGGCTGTGTCGGCGGAGAAACATCCGCTGGATGGAGTCGAATGAAAGCATCTTTACTCCTGAATCCAAACATTTCCAGGGTACGAAGATTACAGTCGAAAAAACCTTTTTCGGTTGCCAGCATAACCGCATCACTTGTTCCCTCGAAGATTGTCCGATATTTCGCTTCGTTTTCTCGCAATAACATTTCTATTCGCTTACGTTCAGTAATCTCCAGATTCAAACTATCTACTGAAACCATCGTCTGTTTAAGATTGTTAGTCATGGTTGCAAATGCCCGTGAAAGCTGGCCGATTTCATCTTTTGCCGGAGTACCTACCGAATAATCAAAATTGCCGGCCCCGATTATTTCCGTTCCTTGATGTAACCGATGAATCGGTTTGGTTAGAGCGCGAGCGACCATAGTCCCCAATAACCAGGTGATGATAATCGTCGCGAAGAAAATGATCAGGAAAAAATTCCGCAAGCGAACGAGTGGTAAAAAAGCTTCTTCAACATTTATTTCGGTTAACAGGACCCAATTGGTTCTAGGAATAATCACCCGCGTTCCGATAGTCATTACCCCGCGATAATCCGGTGCGATTACTACTGGTTCGTCATCGCGGTTTGTATTTTGATGCAGAAATGCCATCCGGTAGTTTTCAGTATCAACCTTTTTTGTCAGAAATGTATTATCAATGAATCGTGAAGGACTAATCATAAAACCGGATTTATTAACCAGATACATTTCCCCGGACTGTCCGAGTCCGGTTCTTGCGGTGACAATGGCGTATAATTCCGTTAGATTGACTCGTGCAGCAAGAACTCCAAGCAATTTACCAGTGTTACTATCTACTACGGAATCGGAGACAGCAATTGCCGGCGCGTTTAATGTTTCCGAGAAATAAGCATCTTTTAAATAAATACCATTCCGACCGCCTAAAAAGAGCGGGTCGATAGACCGATTTTGCCCGATGCTCTCTTGATTACTCGAAGTCACAACGAGACCATGGATATTCATCAATAAAAACTCTTGTATTGCCGGATTGGCTTCTTTAGTTCTAACCAATCTTTTTATTGCAGTCTTAAAAGATTCATTCCTTTTCGGATCGGTGGCGCTCCGTTTTAAGTAATCTTCCAAAACCACACTTTTTGATAATTGCCCAACTGAGATTTCGAGCATAGTTAGGTAAGTTTCAATATGTGCCTGTCTCGATTTAGCGGTGGTTTGTAAATGGGCAAAGAGTTCGGTTTCTAATCCTTTTTTCGTGATAGTATAAAAAACTGTTTCGGAAACTACAACGAGGATAAGTATTATGGTAAGAAAAGAAAAGTTGATTTTATTGGCTATTTTCATAAATATCCTCCTTCGGCAAATAGTCGTTGTTTATGGAGATTGTATCCGATTTATGTTAGCCAGAACTATCTTTTTCTTATATCTACGATTCTAAAATAGTTACGAAAGCAGAAAACAATACCGCCCTTATTTAAATTTAAATTGATGTTCCGTAAACAGCTTTAAGCAGGCATCAGCTACTTGGGGATCATAGAGAATTCCTTTATTCTTTTTAATTTCATCTAACGCTTTTTCTATTCCCAGTGATGGCCGATAAGGTCGATGAGAACTCATTGCTTCGACGACGTCGGCGACGATTAAGATGCGTGCCTCTAGCAGAATCTCGTTTCCTTTTAACCCTCGGGGATATCCGGAACCATTAAGTCGCTCTTGATGTTGATACACGGTTTGGGCTACCGGCCAGGGAAATTCAATATCTTTAACAATATTGTATCCCACCTCAGGATGTACTTTAATCAAGTTGAATTCAAGTTCAGTCAGTTTAGTCGGCTTACTGAGAATCTCTGCTGGAACCGCCATTTTTCCAATATCATGTAATAATGCGGCGATTCGAAGGCCTTCAATCTGGTCTTCTGATAATTTCATTTCTTTGGCAATCGCACAAGCCAGTTGCGCATCTCTGCGCTGATGTCCGGCAGTATAAGGATCGCGGGTTTCCAAAGCTGACGATAAGGAATTCACCGTTTCTCCTAATACCCGGCGCAGATTCGCATAACTATTCATCAGGTCCTGTTCTGCTTTTTTCCGTTCGGTAATATCAATAACAATGCCTTGATAGTGTGTAATCGTTCCTGTGGCGTCTCGTTCGATTGTAGTGCGATCATCAATCCAGCGAATAGTACCGTCTTTAGTTACAATTCGATATTCTTGCTGAAAACTATCAACTCCAGCGGTAGAATATCGTTGTACCTCTGCCGCAACGCGGTGTAAGTCTTCCGGAAAAACAATTGACGGATAAGGTATCGTTCCATATAGTAATTGATCCGGGGTATAGCCAAACTGTCGAACATTTTGAGAGACATATACCACTGGCCATTCTTCGGTAGCTTTCCACCGGAAAAGGACTACCGGACTGTTTTCAACCACTAAATTGGCTTGTTGTAATAATTTCTCGGTTTGTTTGAGTTCTTCAATCTTTGTTTCAAGTTCTGCGGCATAATCTTTGGCTTTCTTTTCCGCTATCTGTGCTTGATGGATTTTATCTTCCAGCTTCCGGACAAGCGCTTCGCTGTGTTCCTTCGTAAAAATTTTATCATCTATTTTAATGGGTTTACTTGGTTTGATAGTTCCGGTTTGAACCGCTGCTAAAGTTTCTTTTATAATTTCGAGAAATTTATCCGGTTCCATCGGCTTGACAACGAACCGAGCAGCACCGAGACTCATTGCAAACTCTTCATCTTTTGCATCGGTATAGGTTGCCGTAAAGAAAATAAACGGAATCATATTCAAGCGCTCGCTCTTTTTCCATTCCCGACAGAGCATGAATCCATCCATAATCGGCATCAAAATATCGCTCACAATCATATCCGGTGGCGATTTTAATGCTAGGTCAAGTGCTTCAGCGCCGTTTGCTGCAGTGATCGTTTCATATCCATTTCCTTGAAGAATTTTCTCGAGTAAATACCGATTATCTTCTTTATCGTCAACGACTAATATTTTAATCTTACTCATAATTAAACCCTTTCATTTTTTGATAAAGGTAGTAAATATTCTTGCAGTTGTTGAATAAACGTATTGGGATTAATTGGTTTTTCGATATATCCGGTAGCACCGGCCGCCAGAATCCGCTCTTTATCGCCGACCATCGCATACGAGGTAACCGCAATAATCGGTACCCGATCAAGCGCCGGATGGCTGCGTAATTCTTTTGCTACCGCATAGCCATCGAGTTCCGGCAGCTGGATATCCAATAAAATCGCATCCGGTGTTTTTTCTAGCGCCAACCGAATTCCTTCTTTTCCGGTACGCGCTTGGGTTATCGTATATCCGTTCTTTTCCAGCAAAAAGGTCATCAGATAGATATTCTGTTCGTTATCTTCGATAATCAGGATATGTTGTTTCATTCTTAACTCCTTTATTGTATCGGAAAGGTAACGGTAAAGACACTTCCACTCCCCAGCTTACTTTGTACCGCTATCGTACCGTTTAATTTATCCATCAGTTTTTTACAAATCGATAATCCCAATCCGGTTCCTTCATGAGTCCGGGTAGTGCCGGAATCAATTTGACTGAATGGTTTGAATAATTTATCCAAATCCTGGTCGGCGATGCCCATGCCGGTATCGATAATGCGAACCATAATGGTTTGCCCGACGCGAGAGCAATCCAGGGTTACCGAGCCGTGATCAGTAAATTTAATAGCGTTCGATAATAGATTTAATAGAATTTGTTCTACACGGCGCGCATCACTCACCAACTCGGTTATTTCCGGACTGATATTGGTTACTAACCGCAATCCTTTATGTTCCGCTAATGGGCGAACAGTTTGAATTATTTTTTCGATTGATTTTCGTAAATCAAACAGTTTAAAAAAGACTTCCAGTTGACCAGCTTCGATTTTCGAGATATCCAAAACATCATTGATTAATGCCAGAAGATGGTTGGCGCTATTC
>JBHGBB010000207.1:0-6549 GCA_041946755.1 bacterium
TGAGTCCTAAGTCCTAAGAGTAAGCACTTTTTCTTCGGACTTAAGACTTCGGACTTCGGACTTTATTATTTATAGCTTTTTCCCAACCAATCTTTGGTAAGCTTCCCGATACTTCTGACTGGTTTTATTGACTACTTCTTCCGGTAAAACTGGTCCCGGCGGAGTTTTATCCCAATCGAGTGTTTCCAGATAATCACGAACGAACTGTTTATCGAAACTTTTCTGAGATCGCCCGGGTGAATATTCATCTTGCTGCCAGAATCGAGAAGAATCAGGAGTAAGTACTTCATCGATTAAAATTAATTCATTGTTCAACAATCCAAACTCGAATTTGGTATCGGAAATAATGATACCGCGCGATTCAGCGTATTTCGCTGCAGTTGTGTATATGGCCAGACTTTTCTCTTTCAACATCTTTCCCAAATCCTGACCTACAATATTAATCATCTCTTGTTCGGAAATATTGATATCATGGCCGGTACTAGCTTTCGTCGAAGGGGTAAATATCGGTTCCGGTAATTTACTCGATTCTACCAATCCTTTAGGTAGCTGAATCCCGCAAACCGTCCCGGATTTCTGATATTCTTTCCAGCCGGACCCGGCCAGATAGCCACGGACTACGCATTCGATTGCTACTCCCCGGCTCTTTTTAACCAGCATCGTTCTGCCATCTAACAGCTGTTGATATTTTTTAGGTACTTTCGGAGAATCGGTTATATCAATAGAAATCAGATGGTTTGGGATAATCGATTTGGTATATTCGAACCAGAACACCGAAAGTTGGGTCAATACTTTCCCTTTATCCGGAATACCATTCGGTAACACCACATCAAAAGCCGAGATCCGGTCGGTAGCAATGAATAATAAGGTATCGCCAAGATCATAGATATCTCGAACTTTACCTTTTCGGAACAAGATTAATTCTGGAATATCGAGAGTTAATAAAACTGAAGACATAACTTATCCGGAGAAACCAAAAAACCTAAAAACGGATTAAAGTTTTTAGGTTCTTTGATTCTGTTATTTTTCCTTTTTTATTTTTATTCAATACCTTATTCCAAATGGAGAATATCTTCGTAAGAAAGGATTTTCTGACCAACCGGTTTATCGGCTAATATTTCATCAACCTTTTTAACTAATTCATTAATTTCAAATGGTTTCGCAAAATAAGCCGCAACGTTCTGCTGCATCGAATAGAATTCATCTTCCGGGTTGGAATATGCGGTGATAACTATGATTATTACATTCCGCAAGGTTGGAGAATGATGAATCGCTTCGATTAGCTGATGTCCATCTACTTTTGGCATTCGGATATCCAGTATCATCATATCCGGTTCTGCCGCTTGTGCTTTCTGTAGTCCGTTGAAACCATCCGATGCGGTTACTATTTCATATTTATCTCGTAACGAGATTTTTATCATTTGCAGCATCTCTTTATCATCATCAACAACTAAAATCCGATGTTTTGCCATAGTTCGTTTCTAACCTTCAAATATTGTTTTTTAAGCTGTTCTATTCAATATCTATCCCATTTAAAGTTTTGATTATTTTTCTTTATATCTTGAGTCACTAACCGGAACTTATTCCATACTGAGAATTTCTTCGTAGGAAAGGACTTTGGGACCAACCGCTTTCTGCGCTAGAACTTCATCAATCTTTTTAACCAGTTCCGGCATTTCGAATGGTTTCGGGATATATGCGGCTACTCCTTGTTGCATTGCAAGAAACTCATCTTCCGGGTCGGAATGAGCGGTGATTACTGCTATCGGAATATTCCGCAATCTCGGGGAATGATGAATCGCATCGATTAACTGATGCCCATCTACTTTCGGCATCCGGATATCCAGGATCATCATATCCGGCTCCACTGCTTGTGCTTTCTGTAGTCCGGTGAAGCCATCTGAAGCAGTTACCACTTCGTATTTATCGCGTAGGGCAAGCTTTATAATTTGCAGTATATCTTTATCGTCATCAACGATTAAAATCCGATGTTTGGCCATAATTCTCCTAAAATCTCCACTAAATGTAGGGTTTTAATATACGATAAAATGCGTTTACTGTCAAATGATTTTAGGAGTACGATTATCAAAATAAATCGATGTTTTGATATAATACTAGATAATGAATAAAGATACTTTGTTAAGTTCATCACTATCAACCTCGACGTTACGAGCCGAAGCGCTGTTTTTTGAACGGTTTGCTCAACTTATTGCGTCTGATGTTCCGCTGCTTCGCGCGATTGAAATCGCTTCTGAAGAGATTTCCGATTTGGCATTAAAAAAAATCATACATGAGATAAAATTGTTTCTGGAACAGGGGGAAAGTATCAGCGATGCTTTTCGTCGATATCCGAAACATTTCTCGAAATTTGCGGTAGCGATTATCGATTCCGGAGAACGGGAAGGACGGTTGGAAGATAATTTTAATAAATTAGCGGAATCGTTACGTCGGGAAATCGAGAATCGGAAAGCTATTATCCCGATTACTCATGGTTTGGGTACGACTGTTCCCTTATCCTCTTCACCGATAAATGAAACGATGTTGAATAATCTGGCTACCCGGTTCGCATCAAGTTTTATCGATGCTTTCGAAGAACTCGCGCATAAAAACAAACCGCAACATAAAAATATCCTGGTTGTTAATCCCAACGATTTATGCCCGAAATGCAGAAATAAGATTAGTAGCAAGATCACAAAACCAAAAGCAACAGGATTAAAAAGAACAAAAAAGAAATGAACTTTCGGATTTCGAAACAGCAAAAACAAATACTCAATCGTATCCAATCCGGATTTCCGATAGCGAATGCTCCTTATACGCTATTATCCGGAGAATTAGGATTACCTAATCGACTTATATTGAACCAGATTATCCACTTAAAACGGCATCAACTCATCCGACGGTTAGGCGGGATATTTCAATCGCAATCTCTGGGATATAAAAGTTTATTATGCGGAGTTAAACTCGATCCGAAATATGTGAATCAGGTTGGAACTAAAATCGCTCAATATAAAGCTGTCACCCATTGTTATGCTCGGAACCATACTTATAATGTATGGTTCACGTTGACCGGTAAAACCAATAAAGAAATAAAGTCGATTCTAACGGAAATTGACAAAATGCACGGTGTTCAAGAGATATTAGTTCTGCCATCAGTCAAGACGTTCAAAATCAGAACCGAATTTAAAGTAGCTTAAATGTATAGTATAATTCTATCCTATTATGCTAAAACTGATTTTAATCAGCATGCGGCCGAAGCAATGGACTAAAAACCTGGTGGTTTTTGCCGGCATAATCTTTGCCAAACAACTGGCAGATCCTTGGTTGTTTCTCCGGTCGATTATCGCGTTTATCTTATTTTGTATGGTCTCCGGAGCGATATATCTCATCAACGATATCGCTGATAAGGAACAAGACCGGCTCCATCCGCGAAAACAGTTTCGACCGATAGCTTCCGGCAAACTTCCTACCGGACAAGCGGGATTCGCAGCAACGATTATTTTATTGATATCTACTGCGATAGCGTTTATTTTAAGCCCATTATTCGGTGTCGGGTTATTGCTCTATTTTGTCATGATGCTCGCTTATTCCTACTATTTAAAACATATCGTTATTCTTGATATTCTGGTTATCGCATTAGGATTCGTACTCCGCGCTTATGCCGGGGTAATTGTCCATCCGAATCTAACCGCATCGAAATGGTTATTGATGTGCGCATTTTTCCTGGCGTTATTCTTAATTATCAGCAAACGCCGGCATGAACTGGTACTGCTGGAAGATAAAGCGAACAATCATCGGCAGGTATTATTGGAATATTCAGCCGGGTTTCTCGATCAGATGGTAGCGATCGTCACTTCGATGACGGTTTTCTCTTATGCGTTATATACCATTTCCCGGGAGACGATCGAGAAATTCCAGACCCATAGCTTGATTCTCACTTTTCCTTTCGTTCTCTTCGGTATTCTACGTTATCTTTATTTGGTATATCGACGTGGTGAAGGTGGCGAGCCGGAAACGATTTTACTGCAAGATAAACCGCTCTTAATGACGATATTACTCTGGTTAATTCTGGTTATTTCGATTATCTACTACCCTACTCCATTCGACCAGTTCCTGCGATTAGGAACAGACTAAGCTCAGTTAAGGGTTAAGAGTGAAGAGTGAAGAATGAACATACGATAACTCTTAACTCTTAATTCTTAATTTTTAATTGGTTTTTTTAGGCAGGGTTTAGCAGGACCAGATTATCCCGGTGGACGACTTCATCGTAGTATTTATAGCCGAGGACTGACTTAACCTGAGACGATTTTAATCCTTTAATCTTATTCAATTCTGAAGCGGTATAGTTTACCAACCCGCGGGCGAATTCTATCCCTTCAGTATCAGTGATTTGCACCACATCTCCCGGTTCGAATTCCCCTTCGACTTTAACTATCCCCGATGGTAATAAGCTTTTTCCGGATTTAGTTAACGCTGATTTCGCACCGGAATCGACATAGATCCTGTTTCCGGCCGAACTACCGCCGTAAGCGATCCATCGTTCCCGAGCGGATAATTTCCGTTTTCGTTGTGGAATGAATTTAGTACCAACCGTGTCATTTTTTACCGCCCGGATGACGATATTTTTAACTGTGCCATTGATAATATACATGGTGGTCCCGGACATGGTAGCGATTTTTGCGGCTGCAAGTTTGGTTACCATTCCTCCAGTACCGAAAATACTGCCGGCACCAGCCGCTGATTCCATGATAGTATCAGTCAGTTTCTCTACCACTGGAATAATTTTTGCCTGTTTATTCTTTTTTGGATCGCGGTCGAATAAACCTTCAACATCAGTCAGGATTAATAACAAATCCGCTTCAACCTTACTCGCAACCCGGGCGGAAAGGGTATCATTATCCCCAATTTTAAGTTCATCGATAGCTACGGTATCGTTCTCATTGATGATTGGGATTACACCCAATTCCAGCAGACGTAACAAGGTATTCCGGGCATTAAGATATCGCTGCCGGTCGTTCATATCCCCTTCAGTCAGCAACACCTGGGCGACATGCAGTTTTCTGGCGCTGAATATCTCTTCATAGAGATGCATCAACTGGCTTTGTCCAACAGCAGCTAACGCCTGCCGGTCGGGAATAAGTTTCGGCCGCTCTTTCCACTCCAATTTCCGCATCCCGGCACCGATCGCACCGGAAGTGACGATGATGATCTGTTTCCCTTGATGATGCAGTTGGTCAATCTGGTCTGCCAGATGGTTCACCAGGTCGCGGTTAAAGATATTTTTCGCACCGTTTAATAGATTCGTTCCGATTTTGATTACGATTCGAGTATACATAATTCGCTGATTATATTACACCACCTGCAGAAGTTCTGCAACGCGATACATGAGTTGATTCACTCCTGCACCGGTTAACGCTGAAATCGAATATACTTCAAATCCGAGTTTGGTTAATTTCCGTTTCAATAAAGTTACCGCATTTTTTGTGATTACCAAATCGATTTTATTTAAGACTACTATCTGCGGTCTCGATGCTAATATCGGATTATATAATGCTAATTCTTGATTAATCGCTTCGAAATTCTTAAATGGACTACTTTCATCAATCGGATGAACATCTACGATATGCAATAACAACTTGGTTCGTTCGATATGGCGCAAGAATTCATGGCCCATCCCGCGACCGCTATGCGCGCCATCGATCAGTCCGGGAATATCGGCAACGACAAAACTCTTCCCCAACTCGATTTTTACCTGGCCAAGAATCGGTTCTTTGGTAGTAAACGGATAATCCGCTATTTTCGGTTTAGCAGCGCTGATTTTGGATAATAAGGTCGATTTTCCGGCGTTTGGATATCCGACCAATCCTACATCAGCGATAAGTTTCAGTTCAAGAATAAGCGCTTTTTCTACTCCCGGTTCTCCCGGTTGCGCAAATCGGGGCGCTTGCCGGGTAGGAGTAGCAAACCAGGCGTTTCCTTTTCCCCCTTTACCGCCAGCCGCTAATAATATTGGAGTTTCCGGATTAACTAAATCGGTGATAAGCTCTTCAGTTACCGCATCTTTGATTACGGTACCTACCGGAACCTCGATGGTTATATCTTTCCCACTTTTCCCTGACCGGCGGCTGCCTTCGCCATGTTCACCATTTTGGGCATGTACATGCGGGTGATGATACAAATCCAATAAGGTTTTTAACCGCGGATTCGCCTGAATAGAGATACTGCCACCATGCCCGCCATCACCGCCATCAGGGCCGCCTTTCGGTACCCATTTCTCACGCCGGAAACTTACCGCTCCTGCACCGCCATGCCCTGATTTGATAAATATTTTTACTTTGTCAACAAACATAATTTAAATGCAAATCCGAATACCGAATATCGAAATTCGAAACTTTATCGAGATAAAATATAAGAAATAAAATCTAAAATCTAAATTACTAACGATGCAATTTAGTTCGTAAACAAATAAAGGCAGTTTCGCACTTGATATAATCTTAGCTAAACTGCCTTATTATAATACTACAACTTAATTTATTTACTCTAAACCGTATT
>JBHGBB010000208.1:0-6536 GCA_041946755.1 bacterium
CTCGGCAACCAATTGCCAAATCGGTTTTCGGTTCATCCGGTTTCTCAACCAACCGAGAAATATATCCATTTTTCATTTCGACGATTCCAAATCGGTGCGGATCACGAACATTTTTTACCCCGATCGCACTATTATCGCCATTAAGGACACTCTGTAAATCCGCTTTAAAAATAGTATCTCCGAGAATAATCAGCACCGGTTCATCGTTAACATAATCCCGGGCTAGATTAATTGCATGGCCTAATCCATATAATTCATCTTGCCGAACATAGTATGCTTTGAAATGATAGGTGGTATCAACATATTCAGTAATCATTTCTCCCAGATAACCTATAATAAAAATGATTTCGGTTACTCCAAGAGACTCTAACTCATCGAGAATATGGCCTAAAATCGGCTTTCCAGCGACATAGATTAACGCTTTGGGGACAGTATGGGTATGTGGTTTCAGCCGGGTACCAGCACCGGCTACAGGGATAATTGCTTTCATTCTTCTCCTTAAAAAAGTAATAAATTTAGATTTGAATATATCATAATTTTACAGCTTTATCAAATAAAACTCCCGGAAAAAAGACCGGGTTGATAATTCATAAAGTCAAAATAGGAATTTTGGTTATCGATTAATAATTTTTAGCTTGACTAAATTGGCTATTCTGAGTAAGATAAATAAATTTTCAGACCTATTTATACTTATGAAAGGAGTCTTTTTTTTATGAAAAAAAGATATCTATTAACTCCAGGACCGGTAGAAGTTCCACCCAAAGTGCTTTTAGCTATGGCGCAACCAATGATTCATCATCGGGCACCGGATTATATTCCCTTATTTCGGGAAGTGAATGAAGGATTAAAATATGTTTTCCAGACTAAAAATCTGGTGCTAACCTTCGCCTCATCCGGTACCGGCGCTATGGAAGCAGCAATTGTAAACATCTTATCTCCAGGAGATAAAGTTATCACAGTTCAAGGTGGTAAATTCGGTGAACGGTGGACTGAACTCGCGAAAGCATATGGCGCAGTACCGATCGTAATCGATGTCCCTTGGGGAGAAGCGGTTACTCCGCAAGCTATTGAACAGAAACTGGTTGAGAATCCGGATGTTAAAGCGGTGTATATTACTTTATGTGAAACCTGTACTGCAGTAGCTACTGATGTTGCGGCAATCGGTGCGGTAGTAAAGAAATATCCGGCAGTATTAGTTGTTGATGCGATCAGTGCTTTAGGTTCGTTACCCTGTAAGACTGACGAATGGGAACTTGATATTGTGGTTTCCGGATCCCAGAAAGCGTTGATGATACCACCGGGATTAGCGTTCTGTTCAGTAAGCGATAAAGCATGGAAACTGGTTGAACAATCGAAAATGCCGAAATTTTATTGGTCGTTTAAGGCTGCCAAGAAAAATCTTGATAAAGACCAAACCGCTTATACTCCCGCGATATCCCTTATTGTCGGATTAAAAGAATCGTTAGCCATGATTAAGGAAGAAGGAATCGAAAATGTTTGGGCGCGACATCATCGGTTAGCCAGTGCAATGCGGGCTGGAGTAAAAGCATTAGGATTAGAACTTTACTCGAAAGCGCCATCGGATGCGGTAACGGCAATCAATGTGCCTGCTGGTATTGATGGTAAAGCATGGGTTAAGATGCTTCGAGATAAATTCGGATTAACCGTTGCCGGTGGGCAAGCGCAATTGGAAGGCAAAATCATTCGGATCGCTCAAATGGGGTATGCTGATACCTTCGATGTTACCATCGCCTTATCGGCATTGGAATTATCGTTAAGCGAACTCGGATTTGCGGTTAAACTTGGTGAAGGAATTAAAGCCGCTGAAGCGGTTTTGTTACAGAAATAAATAGCTATACTATCATTGATAAAAGAGCTGATTAACGGAGAGATAGAAAACGAGGATAAGTTTCTAGTTTCTTCCGTTTTTTGGTTTTTTTGTTATTTGGGTAAAGGAGAGATGCTATGAAAATATTAGTCAGTGACCCGTTATCGGAACAAGGGGTAGCGATTCTGAAAAAAGAACCGGGATTTGAAGTTGATTTCAAACCCAAGATGCCGAAAGAGGAATTACTGGCCTGTATCGGCAATTATGAAGCATTACTCGTTCGCAGTGAAACCAAGGTTACCCAAGACGTTATTGATGCAGGAAAGAATCTGAAGATTATCGGCCGGGCTGGAGTAGGTTTGGACAATGTCGATATTGAAGCAGCTTCGAAACGCGGGATTATTGTTATGAACACCCCTGGCGGTAATACCATCTCTACCGCTGAACAGACTTTTAGTTTATTACTGGCACTCTCCCGAAATATCCCCCAAGCAGTAGCTTCGTTAAAAGCGAAAAAATGGGACCGGAAGAAATATACCGGAGTTGAAGTATATGGGAAAACGCTTGGTATCCTCGGATTAGGCCGAATCGGGGCTGAAGTTGCGAAACGCGCTCAAGCGTTCGGAATGAAAGTTATCGCTGCAGATCCATTCATTTCTGCAGAACGCGCACAACAATTAGGTGTTGAACTGGTTAAGAAAAGTGAAGTGATTAAACGAGCGGATTATATTACCGTACATGCGCCATTAAATGCGGAAACAAAATCGATGATTGGACCGGAAGAATTCGAATATATGAAAGATGGGGTACGGATAATCAACTGCGCCCGCGGCGGAATCGTTGATGAGAAATCGCTCTATGAGAATCTAAAATCCGGGAAAGTTGCCGGAGCGGCACTGGATGTCTATGAAAAGGAACCGCCATTAGATAGTCCACTAATCGATCTTGAGAATTGCGTTACCACTCCGCATCTAGGAGCCTCGACTGAAGAAGCGCAAATTAATGTTGCTATCGAAATTGCAGAACAGGTTATTGATGCATTAAAAGGACGGACGGTACGCAATGCCATTAATGTACCGGCGATTGAACCGGAAGTATTAGCGTTAATCCATCCCTATTTAACCCTCGCAGAAAAACTCGGTAGTCTGCAAGCGCAGTTGGCTGAAGGAAGAATCCAAGAAGTCCGAGTCCATTATTGCGGTGAAGTATGCAAATATAATACCTCACCGATTACGGTTGCGATTGTTAAAGGCATCCTCGATCCGATATTAAACGAGACGGTGAATTATGTCAACGCTCCTTTCCTAGCCAAAGATCGCGGAATGAAAGTTGTCGAAAGTAAAAGCAGTGAAGCGGAAGATTTTGCGACCTTAATTGCCGTCACAGTTAAAACAGAAACAAAAGAAAGTTCGGCGGTAGGAACGCTGTTTGGTAAAAGCGATCCGCGAATCGTCCGGCTGGATGGATTCCATATCGATGCGGTCCCATTCGGCTATATGCTCATTTTAAGTAATGAAGATGTTCCAGGAATTATCGGCAGTGTTGGTGCAACCTTAGGGAAATATAAAATCAATATTGCCGGACTAGCTCTAGGTAGAAAAGAAAAAGGCGGATTGGCAGTAACAAGCTTGAATGTAGATGAAACCGTACCAGACGATGTACTAGTAGAAATCCGGAAACTCTCGCATGTTTTGGGAGCAAAACTGGTTAAATTATAAACGGTTGGTAGAGACAGAAGCTGGAAGACAGAAGCTAGAAACTAGGGTAAACAAACCATCCTGGATTCTAGCTTTCTTTATCTACTGATTTTAACTTCTGTTATTTTGGGTTAAGAAAGGAACAAAAACCGTGGCAGCTGTAGTCTTAGTCGGCGCTCAATGGGGCGATGAAGGTAAAGGTAAAATCATCGATATTTTAAGCGAACAAGCGGATTTAGTGGTTCGCTATCAAGGCGGAAACAATGCCGGGCATACCGTGGTTATCGATGATAAAATGTTTATATTGCATCTGGTACCCTCCGGGATACTTCATCCCGGGAAAAAGTGTTTGATTGGCAATGGAGTAGTAGTGGATCCGGTAGTATTGGTTAAAGAGATCGAAGAATTAGCTGCTAAAGGATTGAAGTTCGATCATAACTTCTATATCAGCGAGAATGCTCACCTGATTATGCCCTATCACCGAATTTTAGACCAGATTCGGGAATCGATGAAAACCATGCGGAAGATTGGCACCACCGGTCGCGGAATTGGTCCGGCATATGCCGATAAAATGGCTCGAGTTGGTATCCGTATGGCGGATTTTATTGATACGGAGCAGTTCAAATCGGTTCTGGAAATCCAGCTTGCGGAAAAGAATTTCTTACTTCAGAAAGTATACAATCATCCCGGATTTAAGTTGGATGATATCTTAAATGAATATCTCCCCCTAGCCGATCGGCTACGCCCCTATATCGTCGATGGCTCGATTCTGGTTGAGGAAGCGATTAAGCATAAAGAATCGATTCTGTTTGAAGGGGCGCAAGGGACGATGCTGGATGTCGATTTCGGTACTTATCCCTATGTCACCTCATCGAATCCGATTGCTGGTGGCGCCTGTACCGGAGTTGGGGTTGGTCCGACGAAAATAACCCATGTTACCGGGGTTGCAAAAGCGTATTGCACCCGGGTTGGTGAAGGTCCGTTTCCAACCGAATTTCCACCTGAGATCGATGAAAAGATGCGGTTGCGCGGTAAAGAATACGGAGCGACTACCGGTAGACCGCGCCGGTGCGGCTGGTTTGATGCGGTAGCGGTTAAACGTGCGATTCGGGTAAATGGAATCGAGAGTTTAGCGATAACCAAACTGGATGTTCTGGATGATAGCGATATTATAAAACTCTGTGTTGGATATAAATACAATGGAACGATACTTAACGAATTCCCGTATAGCTTGAAAGTATTAGAGAAATGCGAACCGGTATATGAAGAATTACCCGGCTGGAACCAGACGACTACTTCGATAACCGATTATAAGCTATTACCGGAAAAAGCGAAACGGTATTTGAAACGGTTAGAAGAACTGCTCCAGACGCCGATAGCTATAATTTCTATTGGTGCACGGCGGGATCAAACCATTATTTTACGGAATTTATTCTAATCTTTCCTTTGTTTACCGATTGACAGCACCCTGCTAAATAGAGTAGAATTATTAGTTCAAAATCTCAGTTGTATGAGTCTGGTTTTTGGATTTTAATTGGAATTTGGAATTTTAAACGTGGGCCGCTAGCTCAGTGGTAGAGCACCTGCCTTTTAAGCAGGGAGTCGAAAGTTCGATCCTTTCGCGGCTCACCAGTTTTTTCAGTTGTTAGTAAAGCTTTCTGAATTCTCCGCCGGTCATATATCTAATGTGACATTTAGGCATTTGTCCCTGCTTTCGCAGGGATGACGTCATTCCCGCGAAGGCGGGAATCGGATTTCCCCTCTTCGAGGGGCAGGTCCCCATCGTCTAGCCTGGTCTAGGACACCGCTCTTTCAAGGCGGCGACGTGAGTTCAAATCTCACTGGGGACACCAACCTTATCAATTATAAGCAATCTAACCCTGGAAATACTTTTCTTATACTTTAACGCGGCAAATGACCGGTAGTCAAAACCATGATTAACATTACGATAGCGAATATGATAATTATTATTCCATAGGCGATCCCGCCAATCGCTAATCCCGCGAGAAAATGGCATTTCGCGAAACTCCAAAACTTCACCTCGATATATCTATCCTGGCATCCTTCCCGAATTTTAAGTTTCATAAGCTAAGCTCCCTTCCGCTAAAGATATCTATTTAATTCTATCGTTATTGTATCTGATTTTATATCCTTATTTCTAGTACTTAATTTATTTCTTATGGCTAATATATTTCAGGGCTTGAAAATACCTAAAATCCGGGGAGGTATCTTGGGTATGGCATTGCCAACATAGTTTGGCATCAGGAGGGAAAGCAATCGTCTCTTTCTTCTTATCGATCGGTGACTGGATATGAAACGACCCCGGTTGATGGCAGGTTTCGCATTGCACCCCAGCCAGATTCGGAGTTTTATCTTCAGCAATAAATCCATCCGTTCTTCCTACTCCGAGGGTATGACACCGGAGACATTCCCGCTGGTTCCCGTTCATATTCTTCTTAAGACTGGTATAAGCATTCGCATGCGGACTTTTTTCCCAGACCTGATACGCTTCCTGATGGCAGGATTGACACGCCGATGCACCAACGAACTTCGGCTCTTGCTCCCCCGGAGAAACTAATACCGGCAGCGGTGATATGGTAGCGAGTTTGGTTCGATATTGTTTAACCAACGCTTCTACTTCCGGGTCATTAGCTATCAGCGCTGATAATAGTGTTTCCTGCTGGCGATAGTAAATAATCCGTTTCTGTTGGTCTAGATACAATAATAGCGATTCACCATATCTACTCCGGTCTCTTCCATGCACGATAATCGTTTGCCCTACCCGTTTCAGGTTAATCACCTGCTCTTGCGGATCATGGCCGGAGATAAGAATATCAATTTCAGGAAACTGGTGCGCAATCGATTCCGCTTCCAAAGCCGGCATATGCGCTAAAACGATGATTTGGTCGGATTGGTTGCGTAGTTCAGATAAATATTGCGCTAAGATATCCTTCGGGTCAATAAGAATAACCCGAGTGCTATCAGTATTCAGATATTGCTGTATTTTTTTC
>JBHGBB010000209.1:0-6453 GCA_041946755.1 bacterium
CATGATGCCGAACCGGGATGCTTCCTGTTGATTTACTGGCATCACGGCGATCGTTAACTCAGCACGATGCGCGCGATGGAATTCTAGCATCAACGAGTAGTCCATTTTATAGATATGGTCGCCGGATAGAACGAATACCAAATCATGCTTTCGGTTCTCGATAAATTGGAGATTGCGATATACTGCATCCGCGGTCCCGGAATACCATACCGATTGGACTCTGCCGACATAGGGTTGGAGGATAGTGATACCGCCTTCCATACGGTCTAAATCCCAAGGACGGCCGATTTCGATATGTTCATAGAGAGACCGGGGTCGATATTGCGTTAACAGCCCGACATTATCGACACCGGAATTAACGCAGTTACTTAATGTGAAATCAATCAGCCGATATTTTCCACCAAACGGTACTGCCGGTTTAGCACGCTCTTCCGAAAGAATCGATAACCGGTTTCCCTGTCCACCAGCTAAGATCATGGCGATAGTTTGTTTCATAGTTATTTTTTTATATATTTATAATTCGATATTTCCAGAGTCTTAAAGAAATCGGCTGGAATATCCGGGTCGATTAAACAACCGCGACCGATTTTTATTCGAGCGGGTAATTGTACTCCTTTGCCAACCACAATAATAAAGTTATCCAACGCTTCCCGGTCTTTTGGGATAATAGTATTAGTATCATTTGTACCGATAATACTATCCGGACCAACCCAGATATCTTTATCTAGGATAGCGCAATCGACTTTAGCATTCTCATTGATTATAGTCCGATGCATAACTACTGAATTGGTTATCCTGGCATTCCGAGCTACTCGCACTCCCGGAAATAATATCGAATGCTCGACATAGCCATCGATAACGCAGCCGTTGGCAACCAGACTATTGATTACCGTTGCATGGTCGTTGAACCGTACCGGCGGTTTCCGTTCCGTAGTAGTATGAATAATCCAGTTCGAGTCATATAAATAAGTCTGGTCTGGAGAATCGAGTAGGTCCATATTCGCCTGCCAATAATCGGCCACCGAGCCAATATCTTTCCAGTACCCGGTATATCGATACGCATACACCAACCGCTGCTGAATCAGATTCATAAGGATATGGAATACGATATCATGACGATTATCTTTTCCGATATCAGTTAATTGTTCCAAGAGCATATCGGTGTTAAACAAATAGATTCCCATCGAAGCTAAGTGCGATTTTGGGGATTGCGGTTTCTCTTCGAAATGCACTACGCGATTGCGACTATCTATCTGAACCATACCAAGACGTTTGGCATCATTATCAGATACTTCAGTTACCGCCATGGTTACCGGCGCATTTTTCTGCTGATGGAATTCGATCATTTTCTGGTAATCCATTTTATAAATATGGTCTCCGGAAAGCACTAGGATAAAATTCGAATTCCGTTCGAGAATAAAATCAATATTCTGATGCAGGGCATCTGCGGTACCTCGATACCAGCCCTGTTCTTCTCGACCGAGATATGGCTGTAAGATGCGAACGCCGCCATATTGCCGGTCTAAATCCCAGGGTTTCCCGGCTTTAATATGATCGGCTAACGATTTCGGTGAGTATTGAGCGAGGATACCGATATTATAGATTCCGGAATTAACACAGTTGCTTAAAACGTAATCGATAATCCGGTATTTACCACCGAAAGGAATCGAGGTTTTTGCTCGTTTATGCGATAGAATATCATGCGGTAAACTCTTCCCCCCGGCTAATATCATCGCTAATATCGATGGATTCATACTATGAAGACGGCAAAATAAGTTTATATAAGTTATTCTACAGGAGCTAATTTCTTTTCTTGTGCGATAATCCGGTCGCGAAGTATATCTCGATATGCTTTTTCAAACGCTTTGGTAACTTTAGGATCGAACTGAGTACCGCATTGTAATAAAATAATCTGAATCGCTTCATCGCCGGTTTTACTTTTCCGATAAGGCCGGGTTGAGGTTAAGGCATCGAAAGTATCGCAAATTGCGATTATTCTCGCCCCTAACGGAATTTGGTTCTTTGTAATTCCTTCCGGATAACCTTTCCCATCGAATCGCTCTTGATGATATCGAATCATATCCAGTTTATCGGCCAGGAAATTTGCGCCGACCAATATTTTAGCGCCGATTACCGGATGCTGTTCAATCATCGCTCGTTCTCCATCAGTTAACGCATCGGGTTTCCATAAGACACTTTCACTAATTCCGATTTTACCGATATCATGCAATAATCCTGCAATTCGAATTGCTTCAATCTTGGTTACTGGGAGATTCATTTGTTTTGCAGTTTCTTTAGCATAATCCGATACCCGTTGCGAATGCCCTTTTGTATAAGGATCTTTTGCTTCAATCGCTCCGATCAAGGTTTGGACAGTAGCTAAATAAGATTGCTTTAATTCTTCATATAACCGCGCATTCTGGATAGCGATAGCGATTTGATCAGCTAATGCGGTCAGAATAGATTGATCTTCTAAGGTAAATTCCCGGCCGGTACGTTTGTTGATTACTTCCAGACATCCGATAAGTTTATCTTTAGTACGAAGTGGAACGCAGATAATCGATTTGGTAACGAATCCGCTTCTACTATCGAACTCGGGATTGAAATATTTCGATTTCGCTACTTTCGGAACCAACAATGGTTTACCGGATTTAGCTACCCACCCGGCGATGCCTTTTCCCAATGGCAGCGCTTTCCCTTGAATCTGCTCACCTTTCGTCCCCCGAGCAGTTTTCGCATATAATTCTTTCCCATCCGGTGAAATGACAAATAATGAGCTCGCTTCCGCACTGAGTAGATTTTTCGACATATCCATTACTAACGCGAAAATATGTTCTTCTTCTAAGGTAGAATTTAAAATAGCGCTGAACTGCAGGAGAGTTTCTAAACTGGTTTTTTTAGTGGATGTCGGCATATAAATACCTTTCAAGGTAACTAATAACCAGATTATTTATGGTTTTATTGGATCTTATTACTTAAATAGTATAAAAAACTTTATCTAAGTTTACTATAACATTCGACATTTTTAAACTAAAATATATCTTGAATAGGATTAGATTCCAGGAAATAATTTTGGAACAAAAAAAAGCGAATCGGGGTATCCCGATTCGCTTTTTCATTACGAACGTATATTAAGAATCTGCTTTTTCTTCTGGTATGGAATCCGGTTTATCGTTTCCGTTACCATTATCGCTGTCTTTTTCGCCTAATCGCGCGACCGCAGCAACTTTATCTCCTTCTTCGAGTTTAATCAACCGAACCCCTTTGGTGTTTCTTGAGATCGCCCGAATATCTGCGATCGGGCATTGGATTACCATCCCTTTACTTGTAATCAGCATCATTTTATCGGTATCGATAACCTCTTTAATTCCGACGACCATACCGTTACGTTCATCGGTCTTGATATTGATAATTCCTTTTCCACCGCGCCCTTGAATCCGGTATTCATCCAATTCCGTTCGTTTTCCATAGCCATTTTCGCATACCGTTAACAGGGTACTTCCTTCTTGGACGATTTCCATACCGATAACAATATCATCTTTTTCTAATCGGATACCGCGTACTCCTTGCGCTGACCGACCCATTGGCCGAACATCGGTTTCCGGGAATCGGATCGCTTGGCCTTGTTTGGTCCCAATCAATATCTGCTGGTTACCATTGGTAAGTTTCGCTTCAACCAGCTTATCCCCATCTTCGATGGTCATGGCGATAATGCCGCCTTTTCGAGGATTACTGAATGCGGATAACTCGGTCTTTTTAATCGTTCCCTGTTCGCTCAACATAACGATATAATGCTGGTCATCGAATTCGCGAACCGGGATACTGGCGGTAATCTTATCTTCAGCGGAAACCTCCAGCATATTGACGATCGCCTTCCCTTTGGCTGCGCGGCCTCCTTGCGGGATTTCATATACTTTCAACCAATGGACTCTCCCTTTATCGGTGAAGAAGAGGAGATAATCATGGGTCGATGCAATAAAAAATTGTTCGACAAAATCCTCTTCTTTCGTTTCCATACCGGTGACTCCGACGCCGCCACGCCGCTGCGTATGATAGGTTGACGGTGAAATCCGTTTGATATATCCACCGTGCGTAATCGTAACCACCATATTCTCTTCGGCGATTAGGTCTTCCATTTCGAATTCACCTTCCGCAGCAACAATCTGGGTTCGCCGGGCATCGCCATGTTTCTCTTTAACTTCAATCAGCTCTTTTTTAATGATATCCAATACCATTTTCTGATTGCGCAGTATCGAATTCAAATATTCGATCGTTTTAATTATGGCGCGATATTCTTCATCGATTTTCTGCCGTTCCAGACCAGTTAACTGCTGCAATCGCATTGCGAGAATTGCTAAAGATTGAGTTTCAGTTAATCCGAATTTGATCATTAATCCTTCTTTAGCTTCTTCCGGAGTTTTGGATGCGCGAATCAGCTTAATTACCGCATCTAGATGGTCAAGAGCGATTTTTAATCCTTCCAAAATATGGGCGCGCTCTTGCGCTTTCCGCAATTCGAATTTGGTTCTCCGAATTATTACATCTTTCCGGTGATCGATAAACAATATTAACATCTTCTGCAACGATAGATATCGCGGGCTGCCATCGACTAAAGCTAAATTGATGATACCAAACGATTCCTGAAGCTGAGTGTGTTTGTAGAGTTGATTCAATATAACTTGGGGAATGGCATCTTTTTTTAGCTCAATAACGATCCGCATCCCTTCGCGGTCGGATTCATCCCGTAAATCGGTAATTCCTTCAACTTTCTTTTCACGAATCAGCAGCGCGATATTCTCAACCAAAGTGGATTTATTTACTTGATATGGTATTTCAGTGACGACAATCTGGGTTTTACCGGCTTTGAGGGATTCAATTACCGCCTGAGCCCGCATTAATACTTTCCCTTTTCCGGTACGATACGCTTCTACGATTCCTTCTCGGCCAAGTATCTGCGCTCCGGTTGGGAAATCCGGCCCCGGAATGCACTTCATGATCTCTTCCAGAGTCGCTTCCGGCTTATCGAGTAATAATATAAGTCCATCGATAACTTCACTTAAATTATGCGGTGGGATATTGGTTGCCATACCGACCGCAATACCGGCAGAACCGTTAATCAATAGGTTGGGTACACGACAGGGAAGAACAACCGGCTCTTGCGTCGATTCATCGAAATTGGGTACGAAATTAACCGTATCCTTATCGATATCAATCAACATTTCTTCAGCTATTTTGGCTAATCGCGATTCGGTATACCGATATGCTGCCGGCGGATCGCCATCGATTGACCCGAAATTCCCTTGACCATCGATGAGAGGATACCGGGATGCGAAATCCTGTCCCAATCGGACTAAGGCATCGTAGATAGCCATATCTCCATGGGGATGGAATAATTTGATGGTATCTCCAACCACCGCGGCGCATTTCTTATAGGGTTTATTGGAATTCATCCCCTGCAGATGCATATCATAAATAATCCGGCGATGGACCGGTTTCAATCCATCCCGAACTTCAGGTAAAGCACGGCCGACGATTACACTCATCGCATAATCGATATAAGACTTCTTCATTTCATCTTCGATATGAACCGGAACAACTCGTTCTCGTTGGTCTAGCATGGTTAACTTAAGAACGAAAGAACTTAAGAACTTAAGAATTCAAGATTTCTCAGCTCTTGCGTTCTTTCGTTTCTCCGTTTCTCGTTAGATATCTAAATTGCGAACTTCAGGTGCATGGTCTTGAATGAATTTTCTTCTGGGTTCAACCAAATCGCCCATAAGTACACTAAAGATTTTTTCCGCTTCGATGGCATCTTCCATATGTACTTTTTGAATAGTGCGCACCTGCGGATTCATGGTAGTTTCCCAGAGCTGTCCAGCATTCATTTCACCCAAACCTTTATATCGGCTGATGGTTAACCCGCGTCTCCCTATTTCTTTCACCTTATCCAGTATTTCTTTAACACTGAACAGTTCATGGGTCTTCCCACTATCTTCCAATTTAAACAACGGTTTCGCTTCCTGTGGTTTTTCAACTAGTTCGTAAACCGTGACCGGGATATCTTTTTTCTCCAGTCGTTTAATCACCGTATCAATTTCACGAGCTTCAGTAAATTCGGTGATGGTATATTTCGGTTGAGCTGGGGTTGATTCAACTGGTGCGGATTCATTCCCTTTCGCATCAAATAGATTCGGCTGGGTTTCCTGTTCCTCAATCTTTTCCATCAATTTGATATACTCTTTTTCATCATAGAGATAACTGATTTCATCATCGAGTATCACTTTATATTGTGGTAATCGACTGGTTTTCTTTTCTGTTAATTGAAGATACTCTTGTAAGGTTAATCCCTTTCGATTGAGCACCTGGCCGAGTTTCTCCAATTCTAATAAATCATCAAGGATTTTTCTGAATGCTGCCGGATCGACCGGGGTATCCTTTTTCCCATGACGGTAG
>JBHGBB010000021.1:0-29392 GCA_041946755.1 bacterium
GGTAAAGAAAATATGGGAACCGATAGCTGTTATACCTTATACATGACCTGGGATGCGAATAGTATTTATTTTGGTATGTTAGGTCAAAATTCGACTGGTGGCGCATTTTTAGGTGATAATAGCGGTGTTGATGATAGTTTCTTTGTCGCTATCGATATAGATCAGGTTCCCGGTTCTGGTGCCATGTCTGACGGATACGGTATGATAACCTCATTTCTTAATCAGTATCGGCCAGAGTTTGTATTCTACTTTGCCGGCGGTTCAGGCTGGTATGAATGGTCTCGATGGACGAGCAATTTAGCTTGGCAATGGAATGGGTGGTCAAATGCTGGGACCTATTATGGATGGAATAATCCCGGAAACTACAACGACGAATTTAGTATTGCCCGCTCTGCGATAGAATCGCCGTCAGCAATTGCAGTTTATGCTTGGCGAACAAAAGAGAATTCTTCTCCAATTATTGCTACATGGCCACAAGCAAATCCTAAAGGGGCTTCTGGTGCAGTCGGATTTAATTGGGCGTATCGGATCACCAATCTCGGTTCCGGATTGGCGCCAAATGTTGTAGCAGTAGCCGTTCCGGTAGAGTTATCCCGCTTTGAGGCTGCGATAGCTCCAAAGCATTAATAACGGTTACGAGGTTTGATTGAATGATATAAGCAGGGAAAAGAAAATAACAGCGTTCTTTTTCCTGCTTTTTTATTGGCGCTATTTCATAGTTATTAAGGAAAACACTTATGCGATATTCTCATTATATTATTCCTTTTATTATATTATCTATTATCACCTCAGTATCGTATGCCATTCCACCCAATACCACCCCAGACCCGGGAAAAGAGCAAATAGTATTCAAATTCCAGCCGGTAATCGGGGCGGAACGAGTTTGTGTCGCCGGAAGCTTCAACAACTGGACAGTCGATGCGAATCCGATGCAGGATGAGAATAAAGATGGTATTTGGGAAACTACCTTATATCTCGCACCAGGAGAATATCAATATAAATTCGTTATCAATGGCAATGTCTGGCAGCGGGATTTGAATAATAAACTTACATTTCCGGATAATTATGGCGATTTCAATTCCGTCCTCCGGGTTGGGAAATGGATTGCACCGGAAAAAAATAAACCGAATGATGGGAAGATTGATATTCAATCGATATTCCATTCGCAAGAAAGTAATTTTCTTGATCGGTTGAGTTCGGATTCGGTGCTTATTCGACTCCGAACCAATAAAAATGATGTGTCCAAAGTAGTCCTGCAATGTATTTCGCAAAACAATCAAGAATCGATAGCGTCTCCTTTAGTGTCTAATATACCGTTGAAGCTTGAAATGAGTTCGAATGACCATGATTATTTTGCTACTATAATCAAACTATCTAATGGAGAGTTTGATTATTTATTTCAAGTTTGTGATGGTAAAAAAGCCGTATGGTATTCGGCTGGTGGGATATCCGAACAGAAGCCGGAACCAAATAAATGGTTTAAAACTGATCTTGCCCAACTTTTTGTATTTACTACTCCAGACTGGGCGAAAAATGCTGTATGTTATCAGATATTCCCTGAACGATTCTATAACGGAGATACCGCAAACGATCCGGAAAAGGTCCAACCTTGGGGTGGGAAGCCGGAATGGTTTAACTTTTTTGGTGGCGATTTGGATGGTATCCGGCAAAAACTCGATTACCTGCAGGATTTAGGAATTACCGCGATATATCTCAATCCGATTTTTGAGTCCCTGTCCAACCATAAATATGATGCGATCGATTATCTAAAAATCGATTCGCATTTCGGTACTCTGACTACTTTCCATAGTCTGGTTTCGGAATGTCATCAGCGGGGGATAAATCTTATCCTTGATGGGGTGTTCAATCATACTGCAGACGAATTCTGGGCTTTTCAGGATATCGTTAAGCATGGAAAAGAATCGAAATATTGGAATTGGTATTTCATCCATGGATACCCGATAGCCACTAGTCCGCAACCCAACTATGATGCCTGGTGGGGGTTTGGTGATATGCCGAAATTAAACAATGCAAATCCGGAAGTTCGCCAACATTTGTTATATGTCAGCAGATATTGGCTGGAACAGGGAGCAAATGGATGGCGGATGGATGTACCGAACGAGATTCCGCATGAGTTCTGGAAACTGTTCCGAAAAGAGACGAAATCGGTTGACCCGAATGCATATCTGGTTTCGGAAATCTGGGATAATGCGTACAGTTGGCTGAGTGGGGATGAATTCGATGCAACCATGAATTATCGGTTTCGGAATACCCTTTTAGCCTTTTTTGCCCAGGATGCGCTTGATGTAGACTCTTTTCTCGGGCAACTCGGTCAGATTCGCGCGGATTATCCGCTGCAGGCGTATCAGTGTCTATTCAACTTAATGGGGAGTCATGATGTTCCGCGGGTATTAACCTTATGTAATGAAAATACTGCAAAACAGAAATTAATCGCTTTATTCCAGTTAACTTACCCGGGAACACCGGTAATCTATTATGGAGATGAAATTGGTATGACCGGGCAACGTGACCCGGATAATCGCCGGTGTATGGTTTGGGAACCGGAAAAACAAAATCAAGATCTCTTTAATTGGTATAAGCAATTGATTAAACTTCGCAAACAATATTCAGCCCTTCGTACCGGGGAGTTTAAACCGGTAAAAGGTGAAGTTATACCGCTGGAGGGAAAAAAAGATAATAATCTCAATGACCAAATTCTAGTTTACCAGCGCCGGGATACTTTAAACGCGTTTATGGTGGTGATTAATAATAGTACCCAGCCAGCGAAATTAGTTATTACCGGAGTGCATAATGCGGTATATCGGGATGTATTATCCAATAAGAAATATCAGCCGATTTCTGGGAAGCTGACTATTTCCACGATCGCACCCAAATCCGGGCTGATTCTCCATCGAGAGTAGTAGGTTTGGTATATTGATTGACGAGGTAATCACAATCGATTATCGGTTACGACGAGTACATAGGTGCAGTGGTATTGAACTATTCAATACCACTGCTTTTATTTTGGCATATATTCCCAGAGTTGTTCTCACCGGGTATGAAATAAAATAAACTGTCTATTTTTCTTAGGTTTCCATAACGGGATTTTGGTATTATTTTGCTCTCTAAGTAGTTAAACTAACCTAGATTCTTTTAGGTACGATTATGTATTTATACCGGAGAGAGGACGAGGGATATCCGATATCCCTCGTCCTCTCTCCCTAGTTTCGTATAAGTATCCAAGAAATCTAAGATACTATAGACAGCAGCATTGGTAAAAATTAGTAGAATTATGAATAGACCATTTCCGATCAAATTGGCAGGCTGCCAAACTGATTTTAGCGTATGAGTCTGGAATCGATGAGATAAAGATAAATGCAGGATTTTCAAGCAAAAAAAAGCCCTGAAATGGAATACTATTTCAGGGCTTCAGTTAATTCAGTAAAAATCGGTTATTCAAACAGCATCCAGATATTCTGCGAAACAGCTGTCGGTTGCGGTGGATTCGCGGTATCATACGCGCGAATTAAACCAGTGACTATATCCGCTTCAAACAGCCAGGTTGACCCGGCGTTCGCATTAATCGGGAAGGTTCCTGGATTTCCATGGAATGACCGGCCATCACCCCCGATTTGTAAATCCCAACCGAGGTCCATAGAGACTTTAAATCCACCAGAGAAACTATTTGGGAATGTTCCTTGGTAAGAATAAATATTATCTCCAGCTGTTTGGTCGCCATATAATCCATCATCATGCAGCGCAAAATTCGTATCGGTCTGGTCCCAATCAGAGCCAAATCCGCGGAACTGTGCCTGGCACCCAACAAGAATATATTGACGGTTCCCAACCGTGGTAGCTTCTGTATATACTCGTTTCGTTTGCGGAATCCATAATGACCAAATAGTATGACTATTCGTATCAAAGAAGAATTTCACCGTTTGGTTGTCATAGGTCGTGACGTATGGGCATCCATATTGTCCGGAACTTGGTGGATATCGATTTGCTGCCGCATCGACTACACTAAACCAATGGGTACTTCCCGAAGTATAGGTCGGCACCACTATTCTTTTAGTATAAATCCCATCAGCAGGTGTAGCATCTCCGTTAGTACCATCATCATACATCAGGTCTAGTGTTGTATCCAAGGTCGCACCTTGTACGTCACCTACGGCATACCAAGGCGGTCCCGGGAGACCAGTTACCGTTGGTTTTACTTTAATTCTACCTTTAATGGTATTAACTTCAAATTTAACCGTATCATTCGCTACCAATACGGCAAATAAAGTTACATTAGCATTCGTATTGAATCCTTGGTCACCACCTGCACCACCAATTTGATGTGTCCATGCAGTATCTAAAGCAACTTTGTATTGATAAGTTCCCGGAGCAGAAATTGGGATATTTAAGGTATATATCCCATCACCAGTAGTGCCATCACCATGGGTAGCGTCATCAAACATCTGGGTACTGAGATTAGCCGGATCCCAGTTACTTCCACCGACTAAACTTTGCCAGTCTCCAACGGCGACATAAAATCCGGTTTTTGCCGGTTGATCACTGGTATAAACGATATTTTGTGCCGGTAGAAAACCGTCAGCAGTACTATTGCGATCAAAGTAGAAGGTAATCGCCTGGTTATCCGTAGTGGTTTGAAACCAACTGTTACTTCCCGAAGGATAGGTTCCTGACCAACTCCCGGTAGTCACTACTTTCCATTCATAATTCCCGGCAGTAGCGATCGTGGTAGAAAACGAATAAATGTTATCTCCTCCAGAGACATCTCCATGCGAACCATCATCATACAAATCCCAGTTCGAATCGCTATTATTCCATCCTTGCATACTTCCGCAAGCTTGCCATGCGGCTTGACTCGGAATAACCAAGGCTACTAAAATTATTAAGCTTAATCCAAAATATTTCAAATTCATAAGATTATCCCTCCTTTCTCATAGTAAATGATATCCCCTCATTCGAAAATTGAATTTACTTTAACTATCTTCCTTTTCCAGTACCAATTCCATTACTAAACCAAATAATATCCCCTTTGCTAACAGTGCCATTGGTTGGGTCATAATAGCATGCCCGCGGAATACGGGACTGATTTTTTTCATACATATCATCTAATCCATCCGGACCGACGCTTTTCAATTCCCATTTAACCACATTCGGATCATTTGCACCGGCATAATTCGGGAAATTGTATTCCGCATAATCATTGGTTAAATCATTGTCGTTTCCCCATAGAGGAATGTACCAACGAGAGACATAGAGATAGGTTCCATTAATTGTGGTAAATTCCGGTGTGGTTGCCCAGAGATAGACTTCTTTCCATGGCGATTTCGGCATACTACTAATATAAGCAACCGGTGTCGTCATATAATAGGGACGGCGAGTAGGTGGATAGTCATTATTATCAACATAATAGGATTCTAAACCAGTAGTAATAGTTTTATATTCACCGAGGGTGCGTGCTACCTTAGACCGGGTTTGAGCAGCTAGGAAATTAGGTATCGCGATGGCAGCCAGGATAGCAATAATCGCGACTACTATTAATAATTCGATAAGCGTAAAACCAAGGTAAGTATTTGTATTATTTCTTTTTTTCATTAATCTCACCCCCTTTTCCAGAGGATAGTTATCAAACGATCATAGTAAATTATGTACTCCTAAAACGTCAAAATCCGGCTATTTTAGTAGAACGGTCTACCAATCCACTTAACTATAGCACTTATTGAAATGGCTGTCAAGAGAAATTAAGCGTAATTAAACTATTTTATATGGTATAATTGGTACTGGATATTAACAAGAGTTGGGACAATGAAATCAGCCACTGGATTTACTTTAATCGAACTCCTTATTGTCGTTGCAATTATAGCTATTCTAGCAGCGATTGCGATCCCGAATTTCCTGGCGGCTCAAATCCGATCGAAAGTGGCAAGAGTTAGCGGAGAGATGCAAACTCTAACCACCGCGCTGGAATCGTATTATGTCGATAATAACGCTTATCCCTGGGCGTATTTAGCGTCGATATATAGCGATTTTAATGCCCGGCTGAGAGAAATCACTACCCCGATAGCTTATATCAGTTCGCTACCCGCCGACCCGTTTACGCTCATGAAAACGGCATATCCCTTTCGTTCGGTGAAGGGGACAACTACCTATGAATATGAAGACCGGAATTCAGCCATCTATGGTTTCTATCTTTATCATAGTGAAACCGAATATACCCGGTTTTTTTCAGCCAATACCAAATGGAGCCTTAACTCCGCTGGTCCAGACCAGAAAAACCTGTTTCAATTCGGTACCCCGGTAAATGTTCCGGCTACTGAAGATAATCAAATAATCAGATATACCTATGATCCGACTAACGGTACCATCAGCAATGGCGATATCTGGCGGTATGGACCATAATGTTCGTTATTCCTCACGAGATTTGCGCTAACAGCAGCTCGAGATATCTTTTCTTTTTAGGAGAGCTCCATTATTTCGCGCCACAGGATTTGCGAATAACCAATTTCGTTCCCAGCATTTTGGTATGCGGCATTTTCGTAACCATCTTAACCGGTAATCCTTTAGCGCTATGAATAATAGCAATCAATTCTTGTGCCGCCAATTTCCCGATTTCATACATATCCTGATGAATCGTGGTTAATGGCGGTTCAATATATGCGGCCAGTTTAATATCATCTCCCCCGACAATAGCTACATCTTTCGGAACCGATAATCCTTTTTCCCGAATCGCCCGAATTGCCCCGATTGCCATCATATCGTTACTAATGAAAACTGCGGTCGGAAGCACTCGACTTGCTAGAATATTCTGCATGCAGATATATCCGCTTTCTTCAGAGAAATTACCCGGAGCTACCCATTCCGGTTTAATCGGCAATTTATAATGTTTCATCGCTTGGATAAATCCGGTAATGCGGTCGATTCCCGTAGTAGTATTTTCCAGCCCCTTAATCAACCCGATTTTTTTATGTCCGAGATGAATTAAATGCTCAGTTGCCCGCTTGGCACCAAGCTGGTTATCCGCAAGAACAGCATTTATCCCTGGCATCGCACTGTTAACCAGAAGGATCGGATAGTTTTTTTTCTGTAATTGACTGACCATGGGTTCATCGGTAAGCATTCCGAGTAACAGCATTCCATCGATGTATCGCTCTTCAAAAAGACTGAGATACATTTTCTTATCACGAAATTCGGGTGTTACTACCAGGAGCATGAGTTTATATTCACTCTGCATTAAGACATCGGAAATTCCACTAATCGCTTCCGAAAAATAAAAGTCGGAAAATACATGGGAAGTTTGAGGCAGAACAACGCCAACCATGAGCGACCGGCGTTCGGCTAGTCTACGGGCAATAATATTCGGCTGGTATTTTTCCTGTTTGATGATCCGGAGGATTTTATCTTGCGTTTGTTTACTAATCCGCGGATTCTTATTTAATACTAGCGATACAGTAGATCGCGAGAATCCGGATAATTTCGCAATATCCCGAATCGTTATCGGGCGATATTTTTTGGTCATAAGGCCTTATTTATTTTGAGTTAGAAGTTTTTCAACCTGCGGTTGAATGCGTTGAATCGTTTCTTTCGGACTCCGCTGCCCGCGCCACATTAAATCCAGTTCTCGACCGATTAGCGTATCTATTTCCCGATACATCGGACTCGAAGGAGTAGGTTGCGCATAAGGAATTCCATCAAGATGCGCATGATTATTTAATCCTTTCGGTAAAACCGGTGCTTCCAGAAAATGGGGCGAATCGGCCAAAGTTCTTAAGGTTGAAATCGCATGCCCGGATTCTGCAGTAGCGATCTGACCTTCCGGACCAGTCAAGAATTTAATCAATTGCCAAGCTTCTTCCGGGTAGGGGCATTTTTTTGATATAGCATAGCATACCGTAAATAACGCTGTCGCCCGTTTTTTCTTATAGGGCAAAACAGAAACATCCCATTTGAATGCCGTGATATGTTTAAAATCCATACACATCCACCGGCCATAAGTACACATGCCTACTTTCCCGGTTTTAAATAACTCCTGCGTTCCCATATCTTGGGTTACCATCGGTTTTGGCGCTACTTGTTTCTTACCCCAAACCAAATCGACTAAGAATTGGAAAGTTTCTATATTCTGGTTGATATATCTCGGGTCACCAAGTAGCCATTTATTTTTAGCGACATCCATTATTTCACCGTCATTTTGCCAAATCCAAGGCGCCCATTCACCCATCCAGGTTTCAAGGACGAAACCATATTGGTCGGGTTTACCATCACCATTAATATCTTTAGTCATTTTTTCCGCTGCCGACCGGAAATCATCCCAGGTCCATTTATCAGTTGGATAAGCTAATTTCTCTTTATCAAACATATCTTTGTTATAATATAAGACTAAGGTTGCAAAGTCTTTAGCAATACCATAATAGTCGCCTTTATATTTAAACGGTTCTATCGTCTGTGGATAGAAATCACTCCAAGGGAAATCGTTTCCTTTATCCCGGTTAATATACGGCTGTAAATCCAATAAAACATCCTTATTGGCATAACTGGGGAAATCTTCCAGGCCGATATACATCACATCCGGAGGCGTTCCTCCTGCCATCATCGTTTTCAATTTATCTTGATAATTCTGCGGATAATGCAGGATTTTTACCTGGATATTCGGATATTTCACATTAAATTTCTTAATGTATTCCTGCACCGTAGCTAATTCGTCCGGCCGTCCCCACATCATATATGTTAATCGTACGGGATTCGCATTCGATCCACTCGTTGGAGTAGTGGATTTAGTTCTACCCTGACAACTAATGAATGCTATAGCGATTACCATTGAAAACGATAGATAAATGAAACCCCGATATATTATTTTCATGATGATTCTCCTTAGCGTAGAATATAAAATCTTGCTATTATATAGGTTATTGTCCGACCAGTAGCATTTGTAGTTAATCGTAATACTCAAACAATTCCTTACTCACTTTTGTAGTTAATCGTAATACTCAAACAATTCCTTACTCACTTGGGTTGATAAAGGGACTTCTTGATATTCACTTGCTTGAATAATCTGGTCAGCAATTATTGGTGCCGGTACTTGCCATTGCAGCACTCCACCGTCTAGAGTATCATAAGAACCAACCGCAAGATAGATATTCGATGGAACTGTTCCACCATTCAACTGTACCAGATTAATAGTACCTTCCATAACTCCAGTATTCCCTCCGGTCGTTGCAGCGGTATAAACAGTAGAAGAAACATCGAACCAGCCGATATAGGCACTACTACTTTCCCCGGCAAGATAGGCATCCCATGCTGCAACTTTATCAGTAGTCGCTTTAGCCCAAGGAGGATTGATTAATGAACCGGGATTGCGCGTAACGAAAATGAAATGGTCGTTATTATATCCTTTCCCGGTCTGATTCCAGGCAGCTTCACTGGCAATATAGAGGGTACTCGAAGCGCCATAGTAATAATACCAGAGATGCATCCCGCCATTTGCTACTGATTGCATGTCCGGAATCCCATCAAGCACCCCATCCAAGATAAAAACGATATTTCCTACCCGATACCAGAAATTTTCACCGTATTGTGTCGCCCAAGTGGTTTTACTACTATAATCAGAAGCGCCGATGGTATATTCGACAAGAGTACCTAGCGGTCGAGGAGATAATGTTGCGCCATAGAGTGTCGTATCTGCAATGCCGTTATTGTTCCAATCATAAGAAGTTCCATTATCTTGTTGCATAGTGATATCCGGATAAATCCAAGAGCTATTAATCCCGTATCGCAACCAGACTTTAGATACTCCGGATACATCCCAGACATTAACGGCTACCGTTACCAGAGAAAATGACATAATATTACTCGCCGGAGTTTGAGTGACATTAGTAATGGATGGCCCTTCAAGGTCTCCCGGACCAGTAGCATAAATATCCGGAGTTCCTTTTCCTGCATAAAAATAAAAGGTATATGCGCCCGATTTACCGCCTAGTTCTATCTTATTCGCTAATGAATACATTCTACCGAGATCGTTATACGTATATCCTTGCCCAGAAGGCCAAAGGTAGGCCGCTCTAATGCCCGTTGAGGTATTAGTATATCCGGCATATAACCACCCATTTGCACTCAGCCCATAAATTGGAGATAAGGAATATCCATATTCGAGTAATTGTTTTATATCCGGTGAAATACCTGTAGCAATCCAATTGGTGTTGGTAGCATTGTATTCAACTTTTATATAACTATTGGTAGATGATAGGGAAACACGTTTAGAAGAGATACCCCAGGTGTCGAAGGTGATACTAATAGTACCGCTGGTAGTAGCGATACTGCCAACATTATACAGATTTCCGGCAGCGACACTATCTTGGAATAAACCAGGATGACCACCGTCATCATAATCTCCTTCACCACCCCAGTTACTCATGACATTACCTACAACTACGGTACTATCTGCAGTAAATACAAATAAGGCACGACCACCGCGACGGTCGAAAATAGCACAAAGTTTATTGTTTTCCAGCGCATATTCATTGGTACCATCACCATCGAGATCAGCCGTAATTACCCGAGGACTTCCTGCCGATGGTAAATGCTCTAGCCAATAAGCACCATGTGCAAATGCACCTGCATATCGAGTATGATTATGCAGATTCTTTACCCAACCTTCCATTGCACTCTGAGAACCATTATGCCAAGCAGTCTCATATAATTGCGACATCAGCGTAATAAATCCTACTTGATTGATTGGATTCCCAAATGCCGATGGATATGCATATGATGCCCCGAGATTATAATCGGAAATAATCCCGGTTCTAGCATCCGAACTCGAGGAAGAGATAGAATAACTCACATTCTGCCGAAGTCCGGTAGTTGCATTGCCTACTGCTCCGCGCCAGATATCCATATAAGTGCCTCGGATGCCATTTCCATCCCAATCCAGAACTACTGCGGTATCGACATCATAGGGGAATATGTTTCGCCGCATCGATTCCTTCCCCCACGGAGCACCGGATTTACCATCGGTAACGGTTAGATTATCGTCATACCAATAATCATAGTTTCCGCCGGTCCAATCCTGAATAAGCTGATATGTTCCATAAACGATATTGGTAATCGTACTGCTCGCTCCCCACCATTCTACTGCTTCACTAACATGAATTGGCTGCAACCAACTACTATTATTAGCTACATAATTGATATTCGCATCATAATTGGAAGTCGCATCCCACCACCCGGCAACTCCGGCCGCTTTTTCCCAATCATCGCCATAAATACAGATTTTATTCTGATCCGCGTCATTGGCTAAAGCCCCAAGGTGAACACGTAATGGATTACTGGGATTGGTTGCGAAATCACTATCCAACCAGTGTTCCCGGGCGATACTACAAATAAAAGTCACATAAACTTTATCCAATCCAACTTGGATTTGATATATTTTATGGGAATCTAAACCATACCAACCGGCAACATTATCGTCAAGTAGAATTATCGGGGAATCATTTGGTGTTGCCCGCCAATAAACCTGAGAGATATCATTGAGTAGAAAGTCTTTCCAAACTCGTTCCGGTAACCAAATGAGTATCGGACGATTGGTATTGTTTCCACCGGCGGTCCCCGGTTGAGCTAATGACTTACTGAAGATATCTTTATAGAAATTTAACGCGAATACATTCATATCTTCATCTACATAGGGAAGAATATGCTGGGCATAGGCGCTACCAACCAATTCAATCTGGCTATTCGATTTCAGTGCATTAAGTAGTCCATGGTCATTCTGATTCCAGGTATATGATTGTAAGAGCGTTCCTGACATGTGAATGTCAACGGGAATATTATTGTATACATGACTATCAATTGTTGCCCAATATCCCGGCCGGGAATTATGATATCCCGCTAGAGAAGCATTGTCACTGATATGTTGGTTTCCATGATGTACCCAAGCGATTTTTGCCGTACCAGCCCAAGTTACAATACTTAAAACTCCAGTAAATAAAATCAACAAGAAAGCGATTATACAGGCTTGATATCGAGAGTAAAACGATAATTTCACAGGATCGTCTCCTTGATAAGGGTATATTTAGTAGACCGGTTTAATAGATAGCATAACACTGAGTTGAAAATGTTGTCAAGTAAATTACTCTTATTCTGTTTGAGCAGCAAATCTACTCTTTTATTGAGAAGTAAATGGATACTTAAAAAGTATAATATCGATTACTCTTGAAATTGATGATACGGAAATGATGATACGGAAATATTGAAAGAGATTACATCATCAAAGATCTGAATAGCGGGAGATATCATATATAGGTATCAGGGTAAAAATAATATGTAGTAATAATATTTAGAAATAAAATAAAAAATACTTGACAAGTATATTTTAAATGTGCTATGTTGTATGCACAAGTTAACAACTTGTATATACAAGATGCGATTGCCAGCATCAAGTATTACTAGGAAAAGAGATGAAAATATCAATAGCTTATGGCAGATAAACATCCGAAATATATCAGAATACAAGAATATATTTGTTCTTTATTGGCAAAAGAAGGACTAAAACCCGGAGACCAGTTACCTTCAGAGAATGAATTATGCAAACGGCTGAATATGAGCCGGAATACGGTTAGACAAGCACTGGCAAACTTAATTAATGAGGGCCTGATTTATAATGAACATGGAAAGGGAACGTTTGTTGCGGCACCACGCGATAATAATCAAACCAATAATACCCATCCGGAAATAGGAATTGTTCTAAATAATCTTGAACAGTTACAGCATCCGTTTTTTAGTGAATATATCCGTGGGATTCAGGAAGAAATCGACCTGCATAAATGTTCGATTCACTTAATCTTTAATCAAGAGACCAATAAAGGTGAAATGGACCTGATCCGCGAAAAGAATGTTCGTGGCCTCATCCTCATTGCCGATGAAGGGGTGGATGAATATATTTTATCCCTCCAAATGAAACGCATTCCATTCGTCTGGTTCCCATCATATAAATCGAAGAAAAACATCTCCTATATATATTTAGATAAAGTATTGGGTTTATCTCTTGCCGTTGACCACTTGGCGCAACTTGGTCATCAAAAGATCGGATATATTGCCGGAGACCCGGAAGCAAAACGAGATTATCAGGAGAAATTAGCCGGATTTACCTACTCCATGGAGAAGAATAACATACCGATAAATAAGAATTGGATAGTTGATGGATATTACACCCGGGATGGTGCGGAAAATGCGATCCATAAAATGTTCAGCGGAAAAACCAGACCGACCGCAGTTATTGCTGCCAATGATATTATGGCAATAGCCGCATTAACTACTTTACAAAAAATGGGTAGAAATGTTCCTGAAGATGTTTCGATAATTGGATTCGACGATATTCTTGATGCCAGGAATATCATACCGACATTAACCACGGTACATGTTCCGATGGCGCGTATGGGTCGTGAAGCTGCGAAAATCTTGTTTGAATTGGTCGATAAAAATGAAACTACCATGATTCATCAGGTAAATGTTGAACCGATATTGAAAATCCGGGAATCTACTACCCAATATAAAACTTAACCTGATAACTAGATAATCTATTTATGATTATTCTAAATCTAACAAGAAAGTAGGTGATAGAAATATATGTATAAAGCAACAAAACATGGATTTACGCTAATCGAACTCTTAATAGTAGTAGCGATTATCGCTATTCTCGCTGCAATTGCAATTCCGAACTTTTTAGCAGCACAAACTCGGTCGAAAGTATCGCGCGTAAAAGAAGATATGCGGTCTATTGGAACCGGATTGGAAGCATATCGAACAGATAATGAGAATTATCCAATCGGGTTTGACCTTTCCGGTGAATATCCTGTTGATTTTGAATTTCTGTATCCAATCACTACACCAATCGCTTATTTAACTTCGATTCCCCTTGATCCCTTTTTTACAGCTCGAGATAATACTGAGTATGGATATACCAAGTCCGGTCCAAAACCATATTGGTATTGGGGTATTCCAAGAAAAGACCCGAATTTCGGAATTGATGGTGGAGTGATTCGCCAGTGTGGATGGCGAATAGCCAGTTCCGGTCCCGACGGAAGACACGACAAGGGAATTCCTCAAGACGCACAATGGGAATTAAATTGGATTGATTATGATCCAACCAATGGAACCATAAGTCGCGGGGAAATCATGCGTTGGGGACCAGGTAATAGTGACCCTATTCCGGTGAATTAATCAACGACAGCAATAAAGATAATGTTAAAAATATAAAAATATATTAAAGAAAGGAGGGGGGAATAATAATGAGAACGTTAATACTAATAAGCTTATTAATCAGTGCAATTATATTAGGTATAACTCCAGCATTAGCAAATCGGGTGATATTTGATGTGGAAAATATTGATCCGGTAACCAATTCATGGATAGCCGGTACTGGAGCAGGGACACAAATTACCGAACGAGATGTAGGTTCTTTTTTAAAATGGACCTATACCTTCGGAACTACTACTGCCGACAATTATCCGACCATTGAATTACTTAATGGGAATAAAAACTGGAGTGGAGCAACTAGTTTAGGGGTGTGGATGTACTTCGATTTAACCGGCCCCAAAACTGGGTGGACGATCGAACCAACGATCATGAGTCCTTCGCCCACCGCACATCCATTATTAAACTGGAATGTTGGCACTACCGGAGTACCGAATAACACTTGGGTTTATCATGAATGGACCGGACTAGATACTATCGGAAATATTAGTAATGTCTCGCATTTACGATTTGGTTATCATGCCGGAGACGGCTGGGCAGAATTATCCAAGTCAAACCAAGTCGCGATTTATCTAGATGATATTACCTTGGGTGGATTGGACGAACCACCACCATCAAATACACTAACGGTTTTTGATATGGAAGGAACCAATCCAGTTTCAACTACCTGGGTTGATGTTGGTCATGCAGGAACGATAACCACCTCGCTGGATGGTAATTTCGTCCGAGAACCATATTTAGGACTACATGGATTGAATGCATTGAAATGGGAATATACGAATACCGGTTCATTCGGTGGAAACTATGTAGTCATTCAAATGAATGTTCCAGGAGAACGAACGAATTGGACGGGAGCGACTACATTTGGGATGTGGCTATTTCTGGATTTAACCGGCCCGAAAAAGGACTGGACTATCCAACCCGGGATGTGGTATGGCACCGGTACTATTGCCCATTATAATGAATTAGGTAACTGGAATGTTGGAGGCTATGGAATTCCACCAAGACAATGGGTATGGCATGAATGGAACATCAATTCTAGTTGGGATATTAGTTCTGTTTTTGCAGTCCGGGTTTACTATGCTGCTGGAGATGGCTGGGCAGATATTGCACAAGGTGGAACTACCGTACCGATTTATTTAGATGATATCACTGCAATGGGAGCAGCACCATTACCCCCGACAATTATCTCGAGTCCGGGAGCAATCAGACCGTTGCAGAGTAAAGAATTTTCAGTTGGTCGCGGAGTACCGCCATTTACCTGGGCGCTCAGTACAACTGGATACGGTACGCTTAATGTCGATACCGGGACGGTAGTAACGTTTACCGCTGGGAGCACCACCGGAACATTAGAATTGATCGTTACCGATAATAATCATCTTTCCGGACGCGCGACCATTGAAATAACTCCGACCACAGCATGGTTGGTAGAGGATACTGGTAAGGTAATAATCTATCAGCGGAGACCATTAGGTGAATTATTTGAATAACATTTATTGATAGCCTTAAAGACAGTACCAGGAATACATTCATTATTCCTGGTACTCATCTTTCTTAATGGAATCAAATCTATTACAGAAAGGAGGTGAATACTTGTTATGAAGTCGGTTTATGTTATTTTAGCTGTAGTATTGGTTTTAGGGCTTAGCACACTCAGTTTTGGTGCATTTCCGAAGATGATCGTATTTAATGGCGAAGGTGCAAATCCGGTAACCAATAGCTGGATCAATGGTGGTGAGGGTAGTCAAACAACCTCAATAGATTCTGCTATTAAATTATCTGGAAATTCATCGATCAAATGGCGATATACGTTACCTGTAGATCCAGCTGGCGATTATCCGACCATCGAAATGGCAATCCCTGTTAATAAGCAGAATTGGACTGGCGCTACTACTCTCGGCATGTGGATGTATTTCGATTTAACCGGTACAAAGACGGATTGGACAATTCAACCTGTATTAGCACATCCTTATCCCACAGTTGATGAAATGGGCAATTGGAACACTGGTGGCACTGGGATTACAAACAATACTTGGACGTGGCATGAATGGGTGATTCCGAGTGGATGGAGTATCAGTAATGTCTCGCATATGCGGATATATTATAGTGCTAACGATGGTTGGGCTGCAATCGCGCGTTCCGGGAATGTAGACCTATACTTTGATGATATCGCGGTTCAGGGAAGTCTAGCCATCCCCGTCGAGTTAATCGATTTTTCGAGTGATATTAAACATTAAAATTGAGTAATGAGGTGTACACCTGATTTCTCATTATTGATAAAGTTGGCTGCCATTCTGAAAACTAGAGTGGCAGCCTTTTTACCAGATATTGATATTACCCCTTAAGCATCGAATAAATAAGGAACAGAAATATGAAATGGCAATGTATAATAGTCATCATAATAATTCTCTTATTACCCGAAATTATTCTAGCCGATGGAAGCTATAGCCTAAGAATTCAATCGTTGGGTAACGATTTTAATATCACCGGATTCGCTGACGGGAAATTCCTCGGATATGTCTCGCCAGTATCGAATAAAGGCCGATGGACTGATATACGCGGCTATGGCAATCCCGATACGCAAAATATTTTAGATGGCGGCGGAGGATTCTATGATCATCCGGTTCTTTGGTGGGGCGGTAGTTCTTGGGATGATGGTACCTGTTATTCATATACTATTGATCAAAGTATCGGGAAAATTGTTTCCTGGCATGGCAAATGGCGCAATGCGTCAAAAGGATTTGATAGCGAAATTATCTCGCAGAAAATAGCGGTTAATACGACGGGCATGATTATCGTTCGGAGTGATATAAAAATAACGTTTACCCAACCGAGTAATAATCTGAATGGCCTTTGGGTAGAATTCGGCTGGCATATGAATGATTACTCTACTACGGCGATAGTACGAAGAAGTGGATATAGTAGTACATCGGTAGTATCAATAACTCCGATGAATATGGCTAGTCAACCGGCATCACATTATTTCGATGGCCAATTACTCTATACTGCAAACGGTGATTATATTTGTGGGTATGGCGGAACAACCTATAATGTGGCGGTAGCCTATGTTCCTTTAGGTTGGGATAACGGGGGTACCTCATACTGCCGTGCCTGGGATACTAATGGAAGTATTGATCAAACCGATACCATGGAACTCCATTATTATAATCCAGTTAATTGGAGCACTTACAAGTCAGTAACTACAGGAGAAGTGCATCGGTTTTCATATTATTTAGTTGTTTCAGCCAATGGACAAAAGGGATATAATTGGGTGCCGGCGATTTCTGAATTGGTTGGAACGACTGTGCCAGTAGAACTTTCAGCGTTTTATTTTGGTAAGGATGATTAGTCCGATTAAAAAATTTTCAATAGTAAGATAATTAGTCTTAGAGAAAAATAATTTAAGGGATACTCTAGGCAAACCTGTAAAAATTGCTCGAAATAGAATGTTTTTAATTAAAGTGGGGTAAGTAGTTGAGTAAATTTAGTTTATCTATTCTATTCTGCATGATAGCTACACTGGTCTATGCAGATACTACATTATTCGATATGGAAAGCGGTAATCAGTTTACAAATAGTTGGAAGGAAGGCTTCTCCGACTCGGTTGGGGCAGGAAGACAACTTGCTTCCATAATCACTACCATAAAAAGGGATGAGGTCAATAGCGCAATACTTTCGCATGATTCTGTGCAATTGCAGCCAGGTCCTTTTAGTGCGACAACAACAGAATTAGCGAGAGCGATGATACTCACTTCGATTCGAAATGAATCTGGTAAGCCTATCTTTCAATTGAATGGCAAAGTATTTTATCCCGTTATTTATATGTGTACCTGGCCTGAAGCTACTCCTGAGAAAGTAAATCAATTACTTGCAGATGGATTTAATATGTTGATAATTGGGATAGATGCGTCCGATGCAGAATCAAAAAACCCTAATCTTATAGCTACCATAAACTGGTTGCAACGACAAAAAATCCCGGTGATCGTAGATTTATTGCATAGTCCTATTTGGGAGGAACTTAAAGAATCCGAGAAAGAGTCTTGGAATATGCAACTGGCTAATGGTGAGCGGGTAAAATACTTTCCGGATTATGCAAATCCAGCAGTACGCAATGAATTTCTCAATCGGTTAGGTAATGTCGTGGATTTTCTAAAGCCATATTATGGTGATCCAGTAGTTGCTTTTCATATCGGGGTTACCGATAGTCTCCATATTCCAGATGGCGAAGTGCATTATGCATTTAAAGTGGAAGAACCTGAAGGTGATGCAACTTCTCTTCCGTATGGTCCTTATGCTCTAGAAGAGTATAAAAAATTCATACAGAGAAACGGATATTCTGTTCAAGATGTCGGATTTCAGTCTATTTCCGAGATTCAACTCCCCACTTCTTTAAAATTAGCCAAGAATAATCTTCACTGGCAATCATGGATTCTATATCGTCGTGCGTATATTCATGATTTTGTAAAAAGTCTTTCCGATATGGTGAAATCAAAAAGTCAGTTACCGGTTACCGCGATGCTCGATATCAATTTTTCCCGTATCGAAAAGTATGCGTGTCCATTATTTGCATTTGACGATTCCCTTGATTTTGTGGGCGTATACTATTACGGGCTTGCAGATAAATCAAAATACCGAATTCCGGAATTAATGGCATATGCTTATCAACATTTTGCAGTTCAGGGAAAACCATTGATTTCTCTCTTGGAGTTAAGTTCTGCATTAGGAAAGGTTCCTACACCATCAAGCGATTATATTCGGTATAGTCTTCCTTATGTTTCCGGCTTTTGTACGATGAATTTCTTGTTTGGTGGCTTGGATAAAAAAATGTTAGCATGGCAATATAGTGGCTTTGAAAAAACGCTCCAGGAGCTGAAAAAAACAAATGAACTTTTTTCTACAACATCGCCAGCTAAAATAGCGTTATTGCTATCGACATCAGATATTGAAGCATTGGATAATCTTGGGCTTCCGATTATTCTCGGTAATCTGAGAATTCCTTTTGACATTGTTTATGATATCGATGTGATCCAAAACAAAATATCTTTAGCGCAATATGATCTTGTCTATATACCATCAGGTCAACCAAACATGATACGCCAGAAAACAATGCAAACGATACTTGAAAATTATCAACAAACTAATGGTATATGTATACGAGATGGAGAAGGGCAGAAGTTATGGTCACAGATCGAAAATCGACATAATTTCGTTCACTCAGAGGATAAGGTGATAATTAAATCTGCCAGCCAACTATTATCAGTGCTTAATTCATTATGGGATAAGACCGTCAAGAGAACTCAAGGTGTCCTTTTTTTCTCAAAAGATTTCAATGGTTGGGATAATACATTAGGTTCCGATGTTACCATTGAGAGCGATCGAAAAATAAATGTAAACAAAACCAATAAAAATATGAAAGGGATAAAGCTGAATAAATTACTATCGCCACCTTTCGTCTCAGAATTTACACTTACTGCCCATTCCGGCGAATCACGGATTTCATTTATATCGAAAACTAATGACGAAATCTCTCTTGGTCAGGATAAAAGAGGATGGATAGGTATATTTATTAATGGCGCTTGGATTCCTTTTTTGAAAGCGACTCTTGAAAAGTCATATACCTATGTCGTGGGTGTAACTCCAGTGCAGGATAAAGGTATTATTGCTGTGTTAATCTTTGATGCACATAGAAAGAAAATATCTGAAAACTGGTTTATCGTAGATAAATTATATAATGACTATTGGATGCAGCTTTTTTGGGCGTATGACAATGCTAATGGTACTATTCAGGATATTTCAGTTGAAAACAATATCAACTTCCCGAACACTTTTAGGATAGAAGTGAAATAAAGATAAATAAAACAGTCAACATGCATATGACTTTTCCGGTAGACCTTTCTGCGTTTTATAGATGATTGGTCCGATTAAAAAAAAATCAATAGTAAGATAATTAGTCTTAAAGTAATAATGAATTTTGGAATACTAAATGCAAACCTGTAATAATATTTTTCAAGAGATTACTAGATTCGGTAGGATAATTGGAATCCTCACTTTGGTGATATATTTGATCGGTTGCGATGCAAAAAAAGAGACCGATAAGATTGTTCTTCGGGTAGCATATTGGGGGCATCTGGAAGAACGGAAAACGAAACTCCAGATGATTGATGCATTTCAAAATCAACATCCGAATATAAAAATCAAACCGGAGCCGACCGAGTATCCTTATTACGATAAATTACTGACCATGATTGCCGGGAAGAATGCGCCGGATGTTTTTTTAGTCAACAGTAACAGTATGTTTCCGGATTTGGCTAGAAAAGGGGCGATGGTCGATTTAACCTCGTTTATCCAAAATGATCAAAGCTTGCCGATGCCGGATATATTTCCGCAGACTATGGCGGCTTTTAAAATTGACGGGAAAATGTATGGGTTACCCAATCAATTCAATACCCAAGTACTTTATTACAACACCCGGATTTTTGATGAAATGAAAGTACCCTATCCGACCGCAAGTTGGACTTGGGATGATTTAAAGACGAATGCGATTAAGTTAACGAAACGCGATGCAGATGGACGACTTATCCATGCGGGCATTGCCTTCGATATGTTACCCTGGGATGTAATCATTCTGATTAACCAAAATGGCGGAGCGGTATTTAATGAACCGGGGACGAAATGTTTGCTCGATAGCCCGGAAGCAATTGAAGCGATTCAATATTTAACGAATCTGCGAAATAAATACCGCGTTATTCCAACTGATGCTGAATATCAATCATTAACCGGTATGAATATGTTTCAGTTAGAGCGGTCAGCGATGTATGTTACCGGGCAATGGACGATAGCGGAATTGGTATCGCGATATCCCCAAGTGAAATGGAGCGTGGTCCCATTACCGCGTCAGAAAAAAGCAGCGACCATGATGGATGTTCATGGCTTTGCGATTGCTAGTCAATCGAAATATCCAAAAGAAGCTTGGGAATTTGTTAAGTTCATGATATCTCCGGAACAACAGAAATTGATTACCCGGTTGCGGATTAATCTCCCGATTTCAAAAACGGTAGTTGATGAATATCTGAAAACAGAGCAAGACCAGAGATTGAAGACAAATATGCAAGTTGGCGTAGATTCACTCAAATCAGCATCGTTCTTTCCGACTACTGCGAAATGTGGAGTAGATTATATATCTTCGATGATGTGGGAAGATATTGAAGGATGTTATGCGACTTCGAGCAAAAAGTCGGTTAAACAAGCGATGCAGAATATCACAAAACGAATTAATAAACAATTACAGTCGGAATAATCATTAAAATATAAGCATATATCAATATAGAATATTGATAATATTGTGATTATAGTGATTGGGTGGTTAGGAGTTGAATTTTTGTCAGAATGCGAAAAATTCAAGTTTAGGTATTATGACCTTTAGTTGGCGTTCATTTAATACCGTCAGTTAGTTGAAATTGATACCAATTGATAAATGGAGGATAACCAGAGCGGGTCAGACCCGCTCTGGTCCCTCTCCACTATTTATCATATTGCAAATAGGATAAAATTCATAAAAGACATCTAAATTTGATATGTAGGTTTTCCAAGGAGGAAAAAGACATGTTAAGAAGCAATTTAGTACAGCCGGAAAAAGTTATTTTAGAAGAAGTAAAAAAACCCAAACCGAAAAAGAATGAGGTTTTAATTGCTACCAAAACCTGCGGAATTTGTGGGTCCGATGTCCATGCCTATTATGGGAAACATCCATTTATCCATTGTCCAATAGTGCAGGGACATGAGTTCACCGGAGCAGTTGCCGAACTTGGTCCTGGAGTTAAAGGATTCAAGATCGGTCAGGCAGTAACCGTAGTTCCGTTAATCATTTGTGGTAAATGCTATAACTGTAAGCGCGGAGATTATAATCGGTGCGCAACCTTAAAATTTATCGGTTGCCAGACAAACGGCGCGATGGGAGAATATGTTTCGGTACCGGCATCAATGGTCGTTCCGTTACCTAAAGCAATCGATTTTGATACCGGAGCGTTGATAGAACCGTTAGCCGTAGGAATCCATGCAGTACGGCGGTCGAACCTGAAAAAAGGCAGTACGGTGTTAGTGCTCGGTGCCGGTCCCATAGGTTTAGTTACTATGGAAGCGGCTAAAGCGTTTGGGGCTAAGAAAGTCATTGTTTCAGATAAAATCCCATTTCGATTGAATATGGCAAAACAACTGGGAGCTGATGGCATTATCAATGTTGGTAAAGAAACATTAGCTGCCGGTGTGAAACGGCACTTTGGTCAAGATGGTGCCGATATTATTTTCGAATGCGTTGGCGCTGCTCCGACTATCCAACAGGCGATTGAAGTTGCCCGGAAAGGGTCTCAGATAGTAGTGGTTGGTGTATTTGGAATGGAAGTACCGGTGAAAATAGGATTTATTCAAGACCATGAGCTTGAAGTTCGCGGGACGGCCGGATATAAAAAAGATGATTTTGAAGAAGCGATTCGGTTGATTCAGAAGAAGAAAGTAAAAGTAAAACCGCTAATCACTGATATCTTCCCATTAAAAGATATTGCAAGAGCATATAAAAAGATTGAACAGAATCGCGATCAATCAATAAAAGTATTAATTCAGGTAAATTAAATTGGAGAATATTAATGAAAAAGCTTAAAATCCAGAATTTGAAACCAGGATTGGTTAAGGGTGTAGAAGTAATGTTACCGCAAAAAGAGGCATATCGAGAGACTTATTTCGAATGGAAAGAAACAACGCTAATCGCAAAGTTTGCTACTCATAATGTATCCGGTGGCACTCTTCAAGCATGGCATCATCAACCGCTGTTTAAAGAAGCTGAGAATCATATTGATGCGGAGATGTTTTATTTCATTTCCGGCACTGCATTAATGATGTTTATTGATTATAAAAAAGGCATACCAGACCTAAAAACGGCTCAAGTGGTCAGGATACTACCCGGTACCAAAATCATTATAGCTCAAGGAAAAGGGCATTTTGTACCGGTAGCAGAGGGAGATGTTCCCGTATCGGTGGTGGTGGTGGCACCGAAAATGGATGCACCGAGAGCAGCCTTATCAGAGCCGATTCTAGGTATCCTATAATTAACCAGTCAAAGAAAATCAATCTATCTATAATTGAAAGGATTAACATATGAATAATTTTAACTATTTCCAACCTACTAAACTTTATTTCGGAGTAGGGCGAATTGCCGAAGTAGGGAAAATCGTTGCGGAATATGGTACCCGATGCCTTTTAGTAACGGTTAGCGGTACTAAAGAACAGAAGGCCTCATATTCCAAAGTGATACAATACCTTAAACAAGCGAAAATAAAAGTTGCCCATTTCGATGGTGTGGTTCCAAATCCTACTACTGAAAGCATTACCGCCGGTGCGAAAATAGCCAAACAACATAAAGCAGATGTTGTACTGGGATTCGGCGGCGGTTCAAGCATGGATACCGCAAAGGCAATTGCAGTTGAAGCGACCCATCCCGGAACCTGCTGGGATTATTTATTTTATAAAAAAGCACCGACAGAAAAGACTTTACCGATTATCGCGATTACTACTACTTCCGGTACCGGTTCTCAAGTAACCCAAGTCGCAGTAGTAACCAATACCCAAAAACGGGATAAATCCGCGCTATATCACTCAAATGTTTATCCGAGTGCCGCAATTATCGATCCCCAATTAATGGTAACTGTACCAAAATTCGTTACCGCAACGACTGGATTTGATGTTTTCGCCCATGCGTTTGAAGCATATATCCATCCGAATGCGTCACCATACATCAAAATTATGGCGGTTGAAGCGATAACATTGGTATTAAATAATCTACCAAAAGTACTAAAAAATGGGAACAATTTAGAAGCACGCTCAGCGATGGCTTGGGCGGATACCCTTGGTGGATTATGTATCGCTAACGCTGGGGTTACCTTACCCCATGGTATCGGAATGGCAATTGGCGGGATGTATCCGCATGTAGCCCACGGTGAAGCACTAGCGTTGGTATATCCAGCTTTTACTCGGTATACTTACAAATCTGCAGTTAATCAGTTTGCTACCTTGGCGCGAATATTTAAGCCATCCTTAAGTAAAGTAGGCGATAAAATCGCTGCAGAAAAGGCTTGTTCCTTAGTAGATAAATTTCTTAAAGATATCGGATTGTGGTATGGGCTGAAAGAAAAGAATGTTCCGAAAGAGGAATTAGCTGCATTAGCCAAACAAAGTATGGTATTACCGGATTATAAGAGCAATCCTAAAGTAGCAACTGCGAGTGAGATGAATAGAATCATTGAAAGCTGTTATTGTCGGTAAGGATAGAATCGAATGGCGCTAGACCGTGCCCTGAAAGCAATACGATTGGAACCAACTGATCGGATTCCGCGACTAGAAATGGTTTCCCATCCGGACTTTATTCGGAAAATTACCGGTATTGACTCCGGTCAGCATCCACAAAAAGCGTATATTAAGTTGATTGAAACCCTGGATTTTGATATTGACCGGGTTCCACCGGTTGATGAGCCGGTAACGGTTACATTTACCGATGACAATGAATCGGTTATCGACCAAGAAGGAAATCGAGTAGTCCGGTGGGGCGCTGGAACCACTTGGCGGTGGAATTGGGGGGAGCATTTTCAAAATATAGAACAAGTACTCGATTATGAACCAAGAACGATTCATTATCCTGAGTCAACTGAAACATTAACGCAACAGTTTCAGGCGAGTATCGATTTACAACGGAAATTATTGGGCAGTCGATGTCTTCCTTTCGGCGATATATATACCACCTTATTAATGTGGCCATTGATGACATTCGGTTGGGAATTAACACTAGAAGCCGCGAGCACTGAACCGGAGAAATTTAAAAGGGTGCTTGATCGATTTGCTGAAATATCATTAAAAGTAACCCAGGCTTGGGCGAATACCGATATCGACCTGTTTATTTCCCATGACGATATTTGTATGACCAGCGGTCCGATATTCAATCCCAAATGGTACCGTGAAGCTATTTATCCCTGGTATGAACGATTGTGGGCTCCTTTAAAGCAAAAGGGGATTAAAGTGGTTTTTTTATCTGATGGCAATTTGGATTTAATTGCAGACGATATTTTCGCGGTAGGTGCAGATGGCCTGTTTTTCGAACCATTAACCGATTTAGTCCGATTGGTAAAAGCATATGGCACCTCGAAAATTCTTATTGGCAATATCGATAGTCGTATTCTTTTATTAGAAGGAAAAGAAGATATTTATCGAGAAGTGGAACGGTGTACCTTGTTAGGGAAAAACTGCCCGGGATATTTTTATTGCGTATCGAATCATATAACCTACAATATTCCTATGGCAAATGTAGAAGCGTATTTTACAGCATGTGACCAGTTGGGTAGTCGAGATTAATTTTGGGATGAATGGCATAGCATAGATAGAGTATACATCGATCGAAACAAGAATTATGGCAAATTTAGTAAGGAGAGAGCGATACGAAACATCATCTCTGGAAAGTAAACATGAAGAATACAGAACGCTCTCGATTTATTAAAAGTATTCGCTATATCTTGGTTATCGGATTTTACCTGATAGGAAATGTTTATTCAATGGGCGATACATTCTTAGAGAAAAATATAATACATAATCCTTCTTTTGAAGAAAAAGATCTATCCGCTTATCAATATCAGTTCTGGGAGGGGAATGGAGAAATCGAGTTAGCCACCGCCCCAGTTCATTCCGGGAAGCAATGTTTGAAAGTGACGGCACTAAAAAATGCTTCTGCTACTGTTTGGCAGGAAGTAGATGTAGAAAAAAACACCGTATATAAAATCAGCTTTTGGCTTTATACCAAGAATCTTTCTGGTAAAGGGATAACGGGTTTAGAAATTAAAGCTAATACTCCCTATTTCAAAGCGTACCATAGTATCGATCACCATCCGAATGATGATCAATGGCATCTGATAGAGGTTTACACCCATACCGGAGATGCTACAAAATTGGAAGTCATCCTGATGTTTGAAGCTTGGAATGGTGGAGGAACAGGGACTGCTTATTATGATGATATATCAGTGGTTCCCATTGCCCATTCTGAAGGAGCTTATTTTATTCATCCGGACCGTCCGTTACCTCCGGGTATAACGCTTACCGAGACTGCTGATCCACCATACAATGATGAGTTTGATACGATGGAAGGATATCCTGTTGACAAATTTAAGCCGACATTGGATTCGCTAAAGCAGTACAAATGTCCAGACTGGTTTCGGGATGCGAAGTTTGGTATCTATTTGCATTGGGGAGTTTATTCTTTAGCAGAACAAGAATGTTGGTTTCCCCGGTTGATGTACAATGAGGGTTATAACGAATTCAAATATATGCGCGATACCTATGGACACCAGTCAGCATTTGGATATAAAGACCTGATTCCTCTATGGAAAGCAGAGAAGTTTGACCCCGAGCAGCTGGTGGCCTTATTTAAACGGGCTGGCGCTAAATATATTACCCCGGTAGCGATTCATCATGATAATTTCGATTTATGGGATTCTCAATATCATAAATGGAATTCAGTCAACATGGGCCCGAAAAAAGATATCACTGGCATGTGGCGGGAAGCGATATTGAAACAGGGATTAAGGTTTGGGGTTACTTCTCATTTAGCGTGGAGTTATTCTTGGTTTGGTGTTAATAAAGGAGCAGATACAAAAGGAAAATACCAAGGTGTTCCTTACGACGGCAACGATCCTAAATATTGGGATTTCTATCATGAACCAAATGGAGAACGAGGATTTTATCCAATCAATCCAACTGCTAAATGGCGGTATGAATGGGCACTCCGTACCATGGATTTAATTGATAAGTATCATCCTGATTTGCTCTACTTCGATGGCGCTATTCCATTTAATGGCATAGACCAATCTCGAACTGGAATGGAAGTAATAGCTTATTATTATAATCGCAATATGCAGTGGCATAATGGTGAACTTGAAGGAGTCATGACGCTAAAGCAAGGGGCAGATGGAGTTTATGTAGATGGTGTAGCTACCCTAGATTTTGAACGTGGGAAATCAGACGTAGCATTACCGGAACCCTGGCAAACGGATGATTCCATCGGACCCTGGGCATATCTTAAAGGGGCGCACTATAAATCAGTTGATGAGATAGTTGACAAATTGGTAGATATCGTTAGTAGAAATGGGAATTATCTGCTTAATGTACCTCCACGAGCTGATGGAACGCTGGATGATAAAACAATCGCTCTTTTAGAGGGAATTGGGAAATGGATGGATGTTAATGGCGAAGCCATATATGGAACCCGTCCTTGGATCAAGGTTGAAGAGGGAAATATCCGATTTACTAAGAAAGGAAATATACTCTATGCCATTTGTTTAGATTGGCCGGGTGATGCACAATCACTAAAAATATCGTCACTAGCCCTAAGTAAGGATACTTTAAAGATCAAGAGTGTTTCTCTGTTGGGTTTTCATGACACACTAGTATGGAAACAGGATAAGCAAGGTTTAATGATTAACTTACCAAAAGAAAAACCTGGTGAAAATGCGTGGTCGTTTAAAATCCAATTTGGCTCTATGTAAATCAGGAAATAAATAAAAATATAAGATATATTAACAACAAGGATAAACAATGAGTATTAACCCTAAAATATTATTTATTTTGATTATCTTAATAATTATGCTAATCCCGGTTAATAACACGGTTGCTCAGCAAGCTTTATTTGATATGGAAGGGCAAATGCCGAATATTAGTTTACTCATTGAGGGTGCTGGTGCTGGGCAACAAAAGGTTTATCAAGATAGTATTGTTTATCATTCCGGTAAATCGTCATTATGCTGGGAATATGCGTTACCGCAGAATCCGCAAGGAAATTATCCGACAATCGAAATTGCTATACCGACTCTCAATCAAAACTGGCAAGGGAAAAACAAAATCGGTATCTGGTTATATATCGATGCTGCGAATCCTAAAACTTATTGGACTATCCAACCGATATTAATTCACTCTCCTGCAAAAACCGTCACTGAATTAGGTAATTGGGATACTGGCGAGAAAGGCATTCCTAATCGTACTTGGATTTATCATGAATGGACGTTCCCAACCGGATTAGATTTATCGCGAGTTACAAATTTACGTATGTATTATCATGCTGGAGATGGTTGGAAAGAGATACTAAAATCAAATCAAGTCAGAATCAATATTGATGATATTTCGTTAATAACAGAACAGAATACTACCGTAAAGAGTAAACCTATGAATATATCGGATGTCGATTTCAATTTGAGTTTCGGTCAAGATTCACAAACTGGAAAAGCGATTTTCCTTCTGAATAAAACTCCATTTTATCCTATAGCATATGGACCAGTAACCCAAGTAACTCCGGAATTAATTGATAATATCCGGAAAGAAGGTTGTAATTCGATTATGCTCGGTATGGATGTTGCGCAAGCTTATTCCGAAAAAGTTAAACAAGCGTTGCAAATTTGTAAAGAGAAGAATATTCCTACTTTTGTAGATGTTGGTGAATGGTCGGTCTGGGGAAAACTGCAATCAGATCTTTCGTTAAATATGATCATGCTGAATGGTCAACCGGTAAAATACTTCCCGGATTATGCCAATCCAAAGATTCGAGAAGAACATTTAAAAGCATATCAACGCGCAGCAGCTTTTTTAAAAGCTTATGCTCATTCTCCGGTAATAGCAATTTCCCTAGGGGCTTATGATGGATTCCATCTGCCTGATGGAGAAATTCATCTGGATTTTCAGATTCCATCAAATCCCGAGAAAAATGGGACCTTTTTACCGTATGGTCCCTGGGTGGAGAAAGAATTCAATACCTATCTAGCGAATAAAGGAGAAAAACCATTTCAGCCAGTAGGAAATACTCGGTTACCATCCACACTTCAGACTGCCGGTTCATCAGAGATGTGGAAAGATTGGATTCTATTTCGCCGAGCATATGTAAAAAAATGGTTGGGTGATGCCCTTGCACTGGTTAGGAAGGAATCAGGATTACCGGTAACCGTAACCTATGACATCAATTTCTCTCTTCAGGAACGGTTTGCTACTCCTCCTTTTGACTGGACCGATATTATGGATTTTTATATTGTCTATTATTATGGACGTGTTCCTGCCGAATATCGATGAG
>JBHGBB010000210.1:0-6427 GCA_041946755.1 bacterium
ATACAAAATCGGTTTACCCATTTCAGTAGCGCGACCGATCGCTTCTTCAACCGCTTCCAATCCCGGAATCCGGCGGATAAACAGATTCGGGTCTTTTCGAGCGCGTTGAATGAAATAGTAGATAAAGATAAATAAGATAATAGTAAGGATAAAGTTATTGAATTTATTCCATTTAAACCAGTTCTGTTGCGGGACTGCAGTAACCACTTGGGCCAGTTCAAATACGGTTGTATCACTAGCTTGTTTCATTCCTAATTTATAATAGCATTGAATCGGTTTTTTGGTCGCCGTGTCTTTTGCAACAGCTACTTCATGAAAATGATATTGTTTAGTAGATTTAGTAAACCCAAAATATTCGGGTTTATCGGATTCCATGGAATTCGTAGATGGGATTTCTGCGGCCTGGATAAACGGGCCGGTTGGAGTAGCTGCGGAAGAAATGATGTATGATACATTTTCCCCTTCACTGGGTGAAACCGACCAAATCAGAAGGATACTACTTCCGGCATCGTTCGGGGTATCAATCGCTTTAAATTGTTCCGGTAAGGTAAGGGTAGATGATTGACCAAAACCAAAGGATATCAGAATGCTGGTTAAGCAGAGTATACTGAGCGATACAAAACGATACTTTCTAATCATTAGATGCAATCGATATTTACCCTTCTATGATTTCAACATTAGCTCGAGGGAGAATCACTCGCTGTCCATCATTCAACTCGACTTCCATAACTCGGACTTTCGCTTCGGTTTCTATCTGCTGTAATTCCGAGGGTAACGCTGCGATTTTCCCGATTTTTCCGAAATGCGGTTCTCGAATAATCCGAATTTGATCGCCAATTTGGATACCAGTACCGCTCGAAAAGTCCCTATTTTTTACCATATTTCTCTCGGTTTCTGCAAGTGCGATTATTATTTCCGGTCGCATAACTCCTGCTCGAATCTGAGTTCGACCGCTGATTGACGCCCTTTTCCCCTGTCGTTTTTTCAATAATTCGAAGGTGCGATTTGCCATCGATATCTTGCCGAAACCTTCGGTAATAATCAAGGTGGTGGTTACATCTTCATCGCCGGTAATCGCTACTCCTAATTCGTATCCCAGCCAATCTTTTAAATCTTGAGCATCGATCCCACCGAGAATAATTCCGGTAATCCCGAGTTCGATAGCTTTCTTTAAGGTTTGTCCATCGATGAACGAGCCACCGACAATAATTTTCCCTTTTTGTTCCGGACGAAGACTGGCGATAGTTAGCGGTTCATCAGGAGAATTAACCGCCATCTGTAATACTCCAGCGGTTTCGCCACCGATACCGAAGATACCCTGGATATAAGTTGCGGTGGTATTAATTTCAGCGCCTAATCCCGGTACGATTTTCTCGACTTTGCCATCAAGATACGCTTTTAATTCCACATGGCGAGGCGGTTTGCGGAGTAATACTTGACCGGTAATATGCGAGATACTTTCAACCGAACCGGTAATCGGAGATTTAACAGTGGTTTTAAACCATTTAAGAATCGGTTTGTTTTCTGCTATTGCTTCCCCTTCTTGGACCGGGTCGCCTTCTTTTTTTAGCATATACTCTTTAATATCTTCCGGCGGGATACTCAACTGGTTGACGATGTTAACTGCAACAACTTCGTTCGGCAATTCGGTTCGCGCGATAATGGTTTCCGCCTGAACGATATCGCCGGGTTTAACTAATACTTCTCCAGATAGAGGAAGTGTTCGCGATTTAATGACTTGCGTTTGTTCCATTACCTGCAAGCCGGGAGTATATGCATGAGCCATAATTAAATTCAGTCCTAAGTCCGAAGTCTTAAGTCCTAAGGCTATCGGAATAGATTATTTTTCTGGATAAAGGTTTAATGCTTTATTCCATTTCGTTAATAATGTTTGTCGTTCTTTATTATCCGCTGGCAGTCGTAACGGTCGTCCGCGGGTATCGATTACAATACCAACTACGCCGCCGGTAACTTTTTGGGTAACTGGTTTACCCGGTCCTTCACCGGCATCAAAGCCGCGCGCTGGTGTTACCGTAATCGTCGCCATCTTACCGAGTGGTAACGGATGCATAATAATTTCATTCATCGGTAAACTCTGTTCGATAGTTTCGCCACCATCGATATCGAGTTTATATTCGACACAAGGCTGTCCGGGTTTACCATCACCGGAAATAGCGATACAAGTTCCGAGATTAATCAAACAATCTTTTTCGAATACTTCAGTAGCCGCCGTTTGATTAACTTCAGCTAATACTCCCAGATGCGGCATCATAAAAATACTATCTACCGCTAATCGGGTAATACCTTCCGGGAGAAACGCATCGATCATCATCAGCATCGATTGTACCCGGCGCGGCGCATGAGATAGAACTCCGCCGCTGCCGATTAATAGATTCAGATGCAGCATGTTGATTAAGGTTTGGCCGGATTCGGTCTGTTTGAACGAATCGGCAATCGACCGTTCTTGCTGTACTCCTTTTAACCCTACCGCTAACGATTTATGCTGGATAAACGCTAAGCGTAATGCTTCCCGGGATAGGGCTTGTTCGACCATAAGTTCTTTCAACGATTGCGGTATCGTTGTCGGTCGAATCATTTTATTTTTAATCCGATTTCGTAAATCCTGCGGGTCGATATCGAACGGCAGCCAGCGCAGAACATTATCCAATCCGGCTTCTGCCAGTACATTGGATACGCTATAACTCATCCCGAGGTTAGCGCTAACTGTTCGATTGAAGATTTTCTGGAATACTGAAAATACATCGGTAGTCGCTCCGCCGATATCTACTCCGATAACATTAATCTTTTCTTGTTCGGCAACGGTTTCGATGAGATTGCCGACCGCTGCCGGAGTCGGCATAATCGGGACTTCTACCCATTCTTTTAATTTCCCATATCCCGGCGCCTGCGCCATAACATGTTCCATAAACAGGTCTTGAATCTTCTGGCGGGCAGGGAATAAATTCTCGGTTTCTAAGGTTGGCCGGATATTATCGGTGACAACTAAATCTACGATATTACCTAATACTTTTTCGATTTCCTGCCGGGCATCTTTATTCCCGGCATAGATGATTGGGAGACGGAAGGTATGACCTAACCGCGGTCGAGGATTAGCTGCAGCGATATATTCCGCTAATTCGACTACATGGGCGATAGTTCCACCATCAGTTCCTCCGGATAATAAAATCATATCCGGCCGGAATCCCCGGATTCGTTCGATTTTCTGATGGGGTAATCTACCGTCATTTGATGCCAGAACGTCCATAACGATAGCTCCGGCACCTAACGCTGCACGTTGCGCACTTTCAGCGGTCATGGTTTTAACCGCGCCGGCAACTAACATCTGGAGACCGCCACCGGCACTGGAAGTAGAAATATAGATATCTACTCCGACATTACCTTGTGCCGGAGTGATGATTTTTTCGCCATCAAGTATTTTCCTGCCGGAAAGCTCTTCTACTTCAACGATCGAATTCAATACTCCCCGGGTTACATCGTTAAACGGGGATTCTACGGTTGTTGGTGCTTCACCACGGAACGTCTGGCGATATTCACCATTCTTCTTTTCGATGAGAATCGCTTTAGTAGTAGTGCTACCGCAATCGGTAGCGATGATTACATTTAAATCATTTCGCATAAATAACAAAATCTATGTATCAATTAGTTTGAAGTATGAATAAATCCCAAATCCCAAATCCCAATGCCAAACAAATTTCAAATGCTTAAATGTCAAATTTCCATTCGACTCATTTAGTTTTATTATTTGGATTTTGGATTTTATTTGAGCTTTGAGCTTTGAGTTTTGAACTTTCCTTAGATGCTTTCTCAATCCTTTGCACAAATAGTTCTATTCCATCCCGATGTTCCAGGATTTCGATTAGTTTCTGATAATCCGGTTCATTAAACAGCGGGCCGATTAACGGCCGCAGCACGATCAGCGCCTGACTACCGATAAAGTTTAACGGGGTCATCGACTGCAACGCCATTATTGCCGGTGCTACGAGCTGTCGTCTAACAATAAACTGCGCCGCTTTATCCAAGACCGTGTAATCTCCATCAGCAGGGAGCGGCGGCTGTTTCACCGCAAACGCATGTTTCAGTTTATTCCGCCAGGTTTTCCGGTCGTTAGTCATAATCGGAATCATGTACCCGGGCTCGAATATAATTGACGATTACCTCTTTATCTTTTCCCACCAGAACGAAATACCCGCGAAAGGGGTCTAGCCAATGCGGGCGGGGAAACGGGGATAATTGCACCCCGGTTTTACACACATAAAAAGTTTTGAACTCGGTCCATTTCCGGGTTTTAGTTAATCCCAGAAAAGTATAATGAACCCCTTCTATATCAATCTTATATTGAGTCGGTAGAAAATAGCGAAGTAACGACCCGACTAAAACCGCAATGGAAATGAAGGTTAAGAGCGATTGTTTAAATTCCGACTGGATAAAAGTGAAAAGCGATATTAAAAATAAAATTACCGCTACCGATTTCACCCAATGTTCTCTAAACGGATGAACTTTCCAAACAATCGGTAAATCATCAATTTCTACTACAGGGTTCACTGAGTTCAACTTGATTATACCTTAACGTATAAGACTAAATATTCTACCATAAATATTTAAGGTTTAAAACCAAAATATGTGAATTATTGATAGGTTGATATACAGGATGGATATTATTGTTCTATAGTTGCCGGGATAGATTTGAATTCTATACTTATTTTCTCTATCTGGTCTATTTAAGTATTCACTGGTAAAATGGTATGGTTTGGTTTAAACAATGTGTCGAATATCTCTTGCTTTGGTAGGAATTAATCCCATTTTTTGACAGACCAATCTATATTAGACAATTGGTTTTTTAGATACTGGGCGTTATATTTTATTAAGGCATAGGCTTCGGATAAGATGCATTGTTTAGCGAAATCGGTTTCTGCAGTATCGATGAGGTGTTGTAATTTGTTTTTTACAATATTATAATTATGTTTGGTTAATGCGGTGCGGCAATCCTGCAATAACCGTTTATATTTATTTCGAGCTTTAGTCGATTCCATCCATCCTTGGGTGTAACACTCATCAGTATACCAGATTATGGTATTAATGAATGTAGTGGCAGTATTTATAGAACTAATCGGTTCTGGGAATACTTTCGGTCCAATTGTCTCGCCTCTAACACTATCCCCATCTAAATTCGGTTCATCATCAGGTGCCATCTCAACTTCACCATCAGGGAATATATAATCAGGAACAACACCTTTGGTCCAACAAGAAACAACACTCGGAAGATAGGTACTTTCAAATTGAAATCCAGTGGTTGATGAGCCGGGACATAATCCTTCGGAATTAGTATACCAAAATACATCCGAATCACCTTCAAAAAATAATTTATCCCATCCCATTGGAAAGATAACGTTTTTGATTGATGACGTTACATTGTACATATCTAGCATGGCAACTTTTTGAGTACTGTTAGAAAGGCTACTTAGAGAATATTTGTAGATAAAACTATTATTCGTAGTATCAAAGGATACTTCACCTTGTACTACTACACTTACTCGGATCGCAGGTTCATAAACAAAATAAGTGGTACTTCCATCGATACGGGTATAATATATCCTCCAGTTTTGGGTGACGGTATCGAGCACCACATTTCCCTCAGATAAATTCAATTTCGTCTGGTCGGTTCCGGTCGTATCGGTGCCGAAATTCGAAACTAATGGCTTTCGAGCCGCAAAGCTATAACTCAACAAACCAATGAAAAAAATCATTAGGGTACTTAATATGACTAATATCTTTTTCATAGAAATATTATCCTCGATTTAATTCACGCTCCTGGTCTTTCTTTCGTTCTGCAATTAAAGATTCGAGAACTCCGGATCCTTTTAACGACCCGCGAAGGTTGCGATAGAACCGAGCAGTTATTGGTTCAAGTATGATTTGGTTGCCATGTTGAGAGAAATGAATTCTGGTGCCTGGTTTAATTTCAAATTGAGTTCGGATATCTTTAGGTATAGTAATTCTGCCTTGGCTTGAGACTTTATATGTTTTCATAGCGAAATATAATATTGAACTTAACCTATAGTATACTAAGTTTATTACCGATTGTAAAGTAAGGTATAGGTCTTAATAGGAATAAAATATAGTGCGGTATACCAGAAAATCAAGTTCTCCATTGGATAACTTGCTTTAGCATTGAAAATAGTAGAGTTATGATATCAGTAGAGTTCACAAAATCAGATTATCTAATAGAGAAACTGATTTTTCCTAGTCCTATTTGAAAATATATGGGATCAGATTTGCAGGCTTCCAATCTGATTCGGTATATAGTTCAAATTTGATACTGATTAAGGAGGAGACCTAGTGTGCCTTCGACCCACACTAGGTCCTCTCCGGTATAAAATCAGTTTGGCAGGCTGCCAATTTGATTTTT
>JBHGBB010000211.1:0-6405 GCA_041946755.1 bacterium
GCGCCTCAACCACCCTAACCGTTCAGGAGGAACAGGTTTCAAGCGGCACAATCACGCCACTACCAATCGAGTACTGGACTAGACCCATAGAGGGCGAAAACGCGAACTGGTACACCATAGGCTCAAACTATCTCTACCCGATGGGCGCAGCTTACAGCTTCGGCTCAGTACGCTACCAACCAGACGGAACAGGACCTAACAGTGCACACGTAATGTGGAGTAAACCAATCACATTAGGCGGCATAGTCGGCGGCAACAACGCGTACGAAGAACCCAACTCGCCATCTACACTAACTGGGATCACCGGCACCGCATTCTACACAGGCCTCTCGTATGAAACCAAATTTAACACTCCAATAGTTATCAGCGGACGCATCTACTATGGGCTTCCACACAGCAATAACGGTGCAGGCGGCGGATACATCTGTTCAGATCTGAGAACAGGCGAGCAAATCTGGTTCCAGAATTACACAGTAAACCCGTCATTCGGTGCAATCGTGAACTTTGACTCGCCAAACCAGCATGGCTCAATCGCTTACCTTATTGCGACGCAGACAGTAGCAGGGTCACTAAATTGGATGATGTTTGACCCCGTTGACGGCCAATGGGTATTCAACATAACCAATGTGCCTTCAGGCACCATGAGTTATGGCCCCAGCGGTGAACCAATAATCTACCAGATGAACTTCACTATCGAAATCAAGCCGTGGTTTCGGCTGGGTTAATCCTACCGACTTAATCCCAAGCTTCAGGGAATCATTAAACGCCCGATAATCAACTCCTGCTGCCGCTTGCGATTCCAAAACGCCGAGTTTCGCATCCCAGTATCCATAAGATCGGGCGAATAATAGGTCTACTTCAGGATTCCTGCCAACATCACTGACTCCGGCGAGATAATATTTTCCTTTACTGGGATTGAATCGAATATCAATATCATTCCGCCACCGGTCAAGTCGGTCATAATATCGTAAGTCATACTCCAGATTGATATTAGTCAAGAAATCTCCGGTTTTGCTGGCAACATTTTTAACTTCATCTGCGGCCTGTTTTACCGAACCGACCATTTGTGAAGTATCATCATATAATTTCGATTCGCTAATCAATTTACCTACCGTTCCCTGACCGGATTGAACTTTATTGGTGATATCATTAATTTGCGCCATGGCTTTCTTGAAATCTTCTGAAGCTGCCTGGAAATTCGCCACCGTTGTATTAACTCCAGATTGGTTTTTAGCTATCATGGTATTGAGCTGGTCGGTGATTTTATCGAGATTCTCGACAATCCGATCGACATTCTTATGCACCGTTTCTGCAACGCTGGAGAAATCGGTTACCGTAGCTTTAATCCCCGCCCGGTTTTCTTTAACAATAGAATCGATATCAGTGATAACTATTTTCATCTGGTCAGTAGCTTCGCGAAGGTTAGTCGTGAATTGTTCCAAATCGCCCTGTTTTCTGGCAAGAATATTATCGATGCGAGTTGAAATCGAATCTAATCGCAAAATAAAGTCGGTCATCGACTTTTTCGTTTCTTCTTTACTCACCACATCGGAAATGGCCTGTAAGGTTTTGGTTAACGCTTCAGTAATTTGTTTGCTGGACGCGAGTAAATCTTCCATTTGCAACGGATTCTGTCCGTTTAAAGAATCGCCATTTGCCAGTAATGGCGTATCCGGAGTTCCTTCATATATTTCAACATATTTTTCTCCCATCAATCCCATGGTAGAAATAAATACCCGGGCATTCTGATGAATCATCGCTTGTTTTGAAATCCGCAGCACTACTTCGATTGAAGGTTTATGGGAAGGAACGATATTAATCTCCTTGACAATACCGACTTTGACACCACCTAATCGTACCGGAGCACCTTTTTCGATTCCGCTAACAAAATCAAAATATGCTTTTATAGTATAGGTCTTTCCAAATCCGGCGAATTTCCCGATGAGTAATGTTCCCACAACCAAAATAATGATCGCGATGGAAGTCATAATCCCAACTTTAGTTTCAGCAGAAAATTTGGCCATACTTTAAATCCTCCTATATAAAAAGAAGTTCCGGATTTAACCGGAAGCGGTTTTTACAATAATATTACGAATTATTGGTTCGGATTTCAATGCCGCACTTGCCTGTTGTACGGTATATTTTCCCGTTGCTAATAGCATGGCTATGGGAACGATTTTCCTTTTGCTCGTAGCCATAGCAATATGACTCGAAATAGGAGCTGTTTTTTGTGCGATAGTTAAATGGTCGGAATTGTAAATCGATTTCAGTACACTTTCGGTAGCTATGGTTTTATTAACGCGGATAATATCGGCAATAATATTTATGGTGCGATAATAAAGTTTATTATTACTGATTTTTAAATCGATCATTCGGTTCTGATATATTTTACCTACCAGAATATGTCCGCCGGTAGTAATAGCATTCAGAATAAATTTCATTGATAGTTCAGTGAATGATTTATGATTATCCAGCAGAGGTAAACTCGATAATTGCGGTTGAACCAATACTTGAATATCTTTAGACGGTTTGACATTACCATTGATAATGACCGCACCGGTATTAGCCCCATATTTTTTACTTTGCTGCAATAAAGATAGGAATGAAGCCGGTATGGTTCTTTCGCCAAGATATATCACCAAATCATGCTTGTTTAATCGCTTAAGTTTCTGGGTAATGAAATCATCGATCCCGATAAGATATTGCGGCCCGACATTACTTAAATCTTGACCGTTATCCAGCAATCCTTTCCAACCGCGAGTAATAAATCCACTTACATCTTCAAATTCTGCACCAAACGTTGGTGGGCATTCGCTGGCATCAACGATTCCCAGAATACCGAGCGGTGCGGCTCCGAGATAATATATATGTTTTTTATACCGTAACGCATTACCAGCTAAATGAACCAGTTGTGCAATAGATTCCAATTCCCGATAGGTTTCAATCCGGGTAGCTTCGTATTTGCCTAATATGGATTGGATTTGAGATTTTAAGGATACCGATTTAGATTGCCGATTGCGCTTTTTAGAAATCAATCCACTTTTTTGTAAAGCTAGAATAAAAATTAGTTCCAATAAGATTTTGGTTGCACTACCGCTTTTCATTCGGGTTGATCCGGTGATTGGTTCTGGTCCAATAATCGGATTGAGTATCAAACATCGTTGGTTCTGCTCGATTTTATGAACGATGTCTAAAAAGGTTTTATCCCAATTTTCAACTGGGACATTTCGCGCGGTTGAAGTGGCATTAAATCCAACTAGGAAGCTAACGATATTCTTCTTCCCGGTAGTATAATCTAATTGCCCGGCAATATATGGGGCGGATAATCCGCAGGTAATTCCAAAATAGGCAATATGGTCTTTAGTTTGGGTAATCGATTTCAAATCCGCAATCGCCTGATGCGGATCATCTTCTGCACCTTCTTGCGCCCGAATCAATGCTTTATCGCCACCCGCCATGAGATAATCGAATATCGGTGGCTCTTGAAATTCGGCTAATAGACGATTAAAGGTTCGAGCGAGAAACATAGCAAATCGTCCGCTCGTTCCGGCACCGGATATGATAATCGCCCGGTTCCCTTTATTTTTCAGTACCTGCGCGGTTCGTTCGATAGCGAGCTGGATTTTATCGAGAATTTCGGTATCGCTAAATCCCGGATAGGTATCAAATCCGTTAAATATTTGGGAATCGGTCTGCCGTAAAATCCGAACGATACCTACGGAATCAGCTAAATCGATATTGTTAGTAAGTGCATTTGGGGTTTCGGTTATCGGGTATTCTATTCTATCCATAAAGATTGCGTCTCCAACAATTAAATTACTTATTTTACTGTATTTTAAGGGATTTAGCTATATTGTATATAGATTTGGATTAACTAACGGTTTCCGCACTATATCGAGCAATAAGTCCGGTTCGAACTGCATGGTGGTATATCCGGCTGAAAAACCAGCAAGCAAGCAGAATAAAAACTATTGCCAAGCCTCCCCCAATCGCAAGAGTAGTTTCTGATACTGAGCCACCGAGAACTACTTTTCTAATGCCTTCGAAAACATACGATGGCGGTAATAATCGGGAGATACATTGCATCCATATAGGTAACGTAGTTATAGGGTAAAATACTCCAACAAACGGTGAAATTATCGCTGGGATAGGCCAGATGAACCATTCTGCTGCAGGCCCTAATCGCAATACCACCGCGGTGCCGAAAATCCCAAACGCGATTCCGGATAGAAAAAGCACCAATAAAAAGGGAATAATCATTATGCCATAAACCATGATCGAAAATCCGAAAACAGTCATGGCAACCAGCAGTAAGATTATGAAGGCGATGATACTGGTAACAATACTGGATAACACTAATCCACTGAGATATTCGGATATCGAAAGAGGAGTGGCGAAGATATTTAAAAAGTTCCGGGACCAGACATCTTCGAAGAACGTCATGGTCACTCCTTGCATTGTCCGGATAAAGAAACTCCAGAGCAGCACCGCACCAAGAAACATTGCGACAAAATTAATACCTGCAGTAGCCGCAGTAACTGCATTCAGGTATTTGGTAATAAATCCCCAAAGCACGATATCGATTGTTCCCCAGGCGAATATCGGAATGATGCGGGAAGGACTTCCCCGAATGAGATAGAAATGACGCAGAACGATAGCGGTGGTCCGAGATATATTAATCATAGTATTAATAGCGTTAAGAAAAACCTTAAATTATTTATTGTACCGGTTCAACCCTGCTCTATCGAGAGCGGTTCCCGGGCGACGGTGATAAATAGTTCTTCGAGTGTTTTCTTGCCATATTCTTGTGGCAGGGTTTTAGGATTTCCTTCCAATAAGATTTTACCGTGTGATAGAAATAACACGTGGTCGCAAACCGATTCTACTTCATACATATTATGCGAGGTCCATAGAATACCGCAGGATACTTGCCGGGCGAATTCCCGGATATTATGTCTGATATCAAGCGCGGTTGCCGGGTCAAGTGATGCTGTCGGTTCATCGAAAAGGAGCAGCTGCGGGTGATTAAGAAACGATTTGGCTAACGATACCCGGGTTTGTTCTCCAGAAGATAGCAGTCCGCATTTGGTGGTTCGGAATCGTTCTAAATCGAACTGAATGAGTAATTCTTGAATCCGTTGCGATATGTTTGCTACATTATAAATTAAACCAAACACGCGAAGATTCTGTTCTACGGTCAGGTTTCCCGGTAAAGGAGCATATACCGCGGCAAAATTGGTGCGGGTTAACGCTTTCCGCCGTTGTGTAGCGATATTGTAGTCTTCGATTTGAATTGTACCTGAAGTCGGTTCTAACACACCAAGAATCATATTTATAGTAGTCGTTTTCCCAGCACCATTCGGTCCTAATAGCCCGACTATTTCATTCTGGGCTACGGCAAATGAGATACCGTCTACCGCAACGATATTTCCATAAACTTTACGCAATTCTGTAACGGAAAGCATCTTTTTCATAGCGTTATATCCTAACATATAAGGCTACGGTTAGCGGAGTGATTTATGTAGATTGACGCCCAGAACCATATTTCGCTACTATATTAGGATAAAAATCGGGGTATGACGAGGGATATCCGATATCCCACGTCATGTCTCCACTATTTCAACGTATAAACAGGGATATATTTAGGATTAAATTATGATACAAGCGGTGATTTTTGATATGGATGGGATTCTTATCGATAGCGAACCATTGCAGATGATTGCAATTAATCAGGTTATGGCGCAATGGCAGGTGCAACTAACCGACCGGGAATTTCAAAAAATGATTGGGAGAAAATTAGCTGATGATTTTAAAACCATGCAACGGAAGTATAGTATTCCCGTTGATTATGCTACGTTTGCGAAGCAAAAGAAAGAGGCATATCATTCGATTTTAGAACAAAATCTGATAGAAATGCCGGGATTGTCACCATTATTATCGCGATTGCTATCCGCCCAGTTGCGATTAGCGGTAGCGTCAAGTTCGGTGCGGGCAGATGTAACCATGGTGCTTAATGGATTACAGATTACTGATAAATTTGAAGTTATCGCTAGCGGAGATGAGGTGCAAGAAGGGAAACCGAATCCCGCATTATTCCTGCTTGCGGCACAACGATTGCAGGTTCCGGTAGCAGATTGCGTGGCGATTGAAGATAGCAATCCAGGATTACGTGCAGCAAAAGATGCGGGAATGAAATGTATTGTGGTACCTCACCAGCATACCCGGCATCAAGATTTCTCACGCGCTGATGTCATTGTTAAGTCATTGGATGAGATAACCTTAGAATTGATTAAGCAAATATAGCTTTTTTTATCGATTATACTTGATTATTCATTAGGATTGAGCTATACTCATAGTATCCTTTTTGGGATTTGAGGGGTGCATCAAAAATGCAGGCTAAAGTCC
>JBHGBB010000212.1:0-6332 GCA_041946755.1 bacterium
AAAGCTATCGCTGATAAAATCGAGGAAAAGCCTAAATCTATAGCATATTTCGATATGAATGGAGATATAGGTAAAGAGATGACTACTAAACAAATAGCAAATACGCCTGCGGTATTGGCTCCAGCTCCGGCAGCGGAAGCTATGAAAGCAGCTAAAAGTTTTGAGTATAAAGCAAAAGGATTAGGTGGGTATACTTATTCGACTATTCCAGCGGAGCAAAAAATGGAAACGGCATTAGATATGCCCCAAAATGCTAAAGATAATAAAGCTGCTCTCCGGATAGATGATAGGGCTGAATTAGCGCGCAGTACTTCATCAAATAATATGTTCCAGCAAGTTGAACAAACCGCATTTTTCGGATATGGAACTATGGCACAATCAACGCAAGCGGTTCCGGTAGCAATGCGAGCCGGGGATGAATTTAACCTAGCGTTTGATTCTGCAGCTAAGAAAATGATGCAGAATGCGATGGAAATGATGGTCCAGACCCAATTTCCGAATCAACAGAATCAGCGAGTAATTGAAATTAAAGAAATCCCACAGCCGGCATCTACCTCACCCCGGCATTTACAGATTAAAATGGAGTTTAATGAAAAATAATTCCTTAAACCAAATTAAGTAATGGAGGATAATAAATGAAAAAAATAATGATGATACTTATCGGCATGATGGTTCTTGGTATTACCTACTGTTCTGCCGAACAACCGATCATTAAACCGGTTAAAGAAGCAGTTAAAATACCGTCGATGGAGTTGACGAATATCCCGATTACGACTGCCATCGCTCAAATTGCGCGTGCCGGTGAGTTTAGTGTGGTTATTTCGCCGGAAGTACCGAATACGATTATTACTGCTACTTTCAAGAATGTGCCGGCAGAATTAGCATTGCAGACCGTTTGTGATGCTGCCGGATTGGCGAATCAAAAGAAAGAAGAGAATGTGTATATTGTATCACACAAAGTAAGAACGGTCGATAGCTTTACTGCAATGATGAAAGAAATGGCTCCACCGATCAATTTGTTTGAAACACAAAAGAGGTTTGAAGAAAGAATCGGAGAAAAACCTTCGACAGTATCAACCCAAACTTGCCCGGTATGCAAGAAACAATTTCGCAGTTTTTATAAAGCCGAATATTGCCCATATTGCGGCATGGATATGTGTCCGAAATGCACATCTTGCGGGAAAAAGCTTATTGACCCGAATTGGTCATTTTGCCCCTATTGCGGTAAGAAGACTAAAAAAGATAATAATTAACCGCAGAGAACGCAGAGGAAAACCGAGATAAACATTAGTGGTTATTTAGAAATTTGTTTCACCAGTTTCGCTATCCGCTGCCCTTGTCGAACCGCATTTATTTTCGCCCGTTCATCAGGAGTACTAATCGATACCGAGCCATAATGGTCGCCTTTGGGGTCTCCTTGAATAATCATCCCATGAATCAACATCGCTGCCAGAATATCGAGTATGGTGGTCTCATTTCCCCCGGCGATGTTTGCTGAACTAGAAAAAGCCGCGCCTACTTTTCCATCCAGTTGGCTATGGAATTTGACACTATCATCAAACAGTTTCTTGATTTCCGCTGCCACCGAGCCATAATATACCGGAGAGCCAATCACAATACCATCATACTCCAGCATTTCTTTCGGTTCCACATCCTGCACCTTTTTGAGTACCGAGTCTACCCCTTCCGATTTAATCCCTTCTTCAATCAACTTCGCTAATTTCTCGGTATTCCCACTTCGAGTATAGTAGATGATAAGAACTTTCGCCATAACTTCTCCTTTAACAAACAATGGAAGAACTTGAAAACTAAAGAACCAAAAAATTAATTGAAATTAATCTTATTGTTTTTTCGTTTCTCCGTTATTCCGTTCTATTGTTTAATTTTATTTTAAACTGATAATATAATCTGCTAACGCCTGTAACTCCGAATCCGGTAAATCTACCGGCGGCATAATCGAGCCGGAGACTAAGCCAGCCGGATTTTTGAAATGTTTTATATGCCAATCTACATTATGACTTACACCTCTACCGCTTAATTCCGGTCCTACTGTTCCACCTACTTTGTTAATAGCATGGCAGGAAGAACAGTTCTGTTTATCGTAGATTCGTTTCCCCTGCGCGATAAGATTCTGCATATTCCCGGCAACTACAGTCGGTTCTTTTTTCACCGGCGCTACTGTTTGAATCGGAGTCCCACCCCGCTGTCGTAACAAATATGCAGCAAGCGCATTCAATTCCTCTTCATTCACTTCAACCACCGGCATTTTAAATCCCGGGGCTACCGCTTGCGGATTCCGGAAATGAGTTATCAGCCATTCGCCGGAACGAGTTCGACCTACCGTACTTAACTCGGGACCGATAGTTCCACCAGTTCCTAGTAGTTTATGGCATTCTGCGCAGCGCAGTTTCTGATATAACTGTTCTCCTTTGGTTTCAATATCAGTCGGAGGTGGTAATGCAGCGATTTTCTCCGGTGCAAGTTTCGGCGGTTTATATATATATCCACGATATTGCAATAAACCTATAATAGCAAATACTAGTATGCTGGGAAGAACGATACCCAGCCGTTTCATCGGAGTCCGTTCCGGTTTTCTATCCAGAAATGGAACTAAGAAAAGGATAACTACCGCTAATCCGGGGATAACCATAGTCCCGATGAATTCAGCCTTGCCCGGGAAGAATTTCAGCATCTCGTATAAGAACAAGAAAAACCATTGCGGTCTTGGGGTATACGATAAATCAGTCGGGTCGGCCACCCGATCCATCGGTACCGGGAATTTATTCACCATTATAATGAGTATGATCAATACTACTATCATGGCAACAATATCTTTTGCCACTTGATCAGGGAAAAACGGCACCGAATTTTCCGGGGTTTCTTCTCGAGCGTTCCAAGAGCCGGAAATACCAAGCTTCCGAATTAAATATAAATGGAATCCTAATACGATCAACAATGCTGCCGGTAAGAATAAGATATGTACTGAGAAGAATCGGGATAAGGTTAACGCGCCGGAGGTTTCTCCGCCGCGGATAAACAATAGAATATAATGACCGATATATGGCGCTGATCCGGCAATCCGAGTACCGACTTCCGTTTCCCAATATGCTTTCTGATCCCAGGGAAGTAAGGCGCCGGTGAATGCGAAACAAGCCACCACCAGCAATATCGCGACACCGAAAATCCAGGTTAGTTCTCTTGGTTTCTTATACGACCCCCAGAAGAAGGTACGCAGGGCATGGAGTGCCATAACAATAATAAGCAGGCTTGCACCCCAATGATGTATCCCGCGAATGAATTTACCGAAATAAACCTGATGCTCGATATATTTGATACTATCATACGCATGGTCTGGTGTTGGGACATAATAGATAACCAAGAAAACACCGGTAACAATCTGTAAGATCATTAACAACAACGCACAGCTGCCCAGTGAAAAGAGGAAATTCAAATCTTTCGGTACCGGCTTATTTAAGAATTTCCAGACTTGTTTCACCGGTATCCGTTCATCAAACCAATTTACTATCCGTTTTGATATAGGCAGATTTATTTTCATAATAAGTTACTTAATGAAAAGCTGGTGATTCTCTATTTTCGTCTGGAGTCGTTCTAAAGGTTTTGGCGGCGGACCGCCAATCACTTTTCCATCGAGATCATAAACCCCACCATGACAAGGGCATAAGAACTCTTTTTTACTCTCATCCCAATGGATTAGGCATCCCATATGCGTACATACCGTCGATAAAACATAGAGTTCATTCTCGCTCTTTTTAATTACATAAACGATTTTTTTCGCACTTGCCTGGAGCCAAGCATCTTTTTTTATGCTGGTATAAGTCACCTTAAATGGCACTTGTAATGGGATATCAGCTAAATCGGCAACTGCAGTCCAATCATCAGGTTCTTTTCTAACCGCAGGTGAAATGAGGTATCCGGCTAATGGAATGCCAATAATTGCGCCAATCGCTGTACTGACACCAGCGACTAAAGTCCATAAAAATTTCCGCCGGGTTAAGAGTTTCTTCTCCGGGTTTAAAATCGGGTCTGGATAAGGGCGCATAATTAAAATTGTTTCTTAATATATTAAAATCATTATACACGCTTATCCGTGACTAATCAAGGGAAGAGAGCTTGTAAACTATTTATTGTAGTGAAAAAAAAGTTGAGCAGGTATGAAATAATTTATTTCTATTCCATACCCGCTCTAAAGGAAGGCAAAACTAGTCTAATGAAATTACAGGGATTTCATAGTTTCATCATAGATGATTCGGGCTAACTGTTCTTGATTCAGATACACCTGAATTCTCGAATCCGGGGTGGTTATACCATTTACCCCGATTTTGTTCACCCAAGGTAAGCCTTGGAGGTTAATCCCTAAGAAAGTTATTTTCTCAAGAAGATTTAAAATTAGCGGTTGCGCATATTCGAGTAAACTCCCGGAAAATACCAGAGTATCTACGCCACCAAGCACCGAGATTCCTTCTCCGATATACTTCAGGATTTGGTTCTCATAGATATCAAACGCGAGATTGAGTTTCTCCCCTTTACCATAGAGTTTGAAAAACTCTTCCAAATTCAGGTCATACCCGGTAATGCCATAAAATCCACTATCCCGTTTCAATATTTCATCGATCTGGAACATGGAATATTTATATTGTTTCATCAGGTAGAATACGATACCGGGGTCGATATCACCGCAACTGGTTCTACCCATAATCCCTTCTAAAGGGGTATATCCCAGATTAATCGCTAAGGGTCGATTCTTATAAATCGGACAAACTGTGGTTTGTTTATCTAAGACAATCGAAATAATTCGTTTATCCGATTCCGGGATCTGGGCATTATATTCATGATAAATTCCATGGTATCCCCAGCGTTTAATATTGGTATTTTGGAAATACTCATAAGGGATAGCATAATATTTCTCTTCTTCCGGCAATCCCGCAAAAAACGCGGTCTCGAAAAAAGCCAGAATCGGAACGGTATTATATTTCTCATATACCGCCCGGAGTAAATCTTCGGTTAACGGGATATAGAATGGGAAGAATTTAACCAGTTTCCGGAATTTATCGAAAAATGCCCGGTCGATAAAAACCGATCTATCAAACAAGTCCGCTCCGAAAAAGATATGGAACGCAATCGCATCCAGATTCTCCTGATTTAGAATAGTATTAACTGCTGATTCTAAACCGGTTATATCCCGAACTTCATCTATCTCTTTAGATAAACAGGTACTCCGGATTTTCCCGGTTTGATCTTTCGTAAAACCCCAGAATTTAACTTCGCGTAATGTCGGTTCAATGACGATTATCATGGTTATACTCCTTATATGCTTCTCGCGCTATCATTATTTCTTCATCAGTCGGCAGCACCAGAATCCGGGTTTCTGAATTCGAAGTAGAGATATCTTGTATCCCTTTAGTATAATTTTTATTTTTGGTTTTATCCAGTTTGATGCCGAAGAAGTCCAATCCCTGGCAAATCCCTTCTCGAATCAACGGTACCCCGACTCCGATCGAATCGGTAAACAGGATAATATCCGCTTTTTTCAATAAAAGCGCGTAGTAGCAGATATATTTTTTTACCCGGCGAACATACATATTAAACGCCATCTTCGCCTTATAATCGTTGTCAATGCTTTTAATCACATCCCGGAGGTCGGATGAATTCTTAAATACACCGAGCACTCCACTTTTTTTATTCAGAATCGTTTCGGTATCTTCCGGTGAGATATTCTCTTTAAACATGATATAGAAGATTACCCCTAAGTCCAGGTCCCCGGATCTAGTGTTCATCATCAATCCTTCCAAGGGAGTGAATCCCATAGAATTATTGATCGATTTCCCGCAATCGATAGCGCAAACACTCGAGCCGCCGGTACCGAGATGACAGCTGATAATCCGTTGGGTTTTATATTCCCGCTTCAAATATCGGCAACATTGCGGGCAGCGCGGTAAACAGTCAGAACGGCGATCCTGCGGGACAGGCTCTCCGGCTCACCGGAAATGTCAATAACGGCAGGAGTCTCACATGGATGGTAAGCACAACCGGATTTGACACAATAGGCGTAAGCTTTGCCTCCATGCGAACCAGCACCGGGTTCAGCAGTAACCAATTTTATTACAGCATCGATTCCGGACTTTCGTGGACAGATTTCAGGAGCTATTCCCCCGGAACCAGCTTCGGGTTGCAGAGCTTCGATCTGAGCGGAATAGATGGGATAGCGAATAATCCCAATGCGGGGTTTCGAATCGTGTTCGCGGGAGCCACGGGTTCAACGGGAAATAACCGCATAGATAACCTGCTGGTGTCGGGATTGCCTGTTCAGCCGG
>JBHGBB010000213.1:0-6270 GCA_041946755.1 bacterium
GTGTAACCCGAATTGGTCGGACCAATTCGGGTTATAATCCGGTATGAAACTGGAAAAGAAAGGTAAATTATAAAGATAAGGGTGACTACCGGCTCTTAGAAAAAAAGACCATACACCACTAGTGTTACCTTAATAAAACTTAATCGGTGATTTCGTCGACTACTTGGAGGAGGGCAACGATAATAAAAATGGTTTCATCCCGGTCAAGGTTGACCGAATGATTAATTTGGATGAGTTGCCGGATAGCTTGGAGGTTCAATTCAACCCCTGTCTGTTTCTCTAAGGTAGAATGATTAGAGAATTTATTTTGTCTATTAAATTCAGACCGATGCTGTATACTAGTAGCAATCGCATTGGCGACGATACTTAACGCAACCACGGTATTATCATATTTCTCATGCCCGAATTGATCGATTGCCGTTTTAATTGCGATATCCATCTGCTCTTTCTGTCCTTCCGATAACGGACTTTTCCTACCGGATAATTTCCGGTCCATCCAGCGCAATTGTTTTGCGATCCACGCATCCTGGCCATAAGGATCGAGAGCCGATACTTGATAGAAATCGTCATCATCGCCAAGTAGGTATGCCAGCGAATCCAGAATCTGCCTTCGAACCACCCGAGAAGAGAATAAATCCAGCCGTTCTAATGCAATCGGAATAATTCGGGTATCATGCAATTTCGCTAAGGCTTCAACTAACGTTGGGAATACTTTCGGGTCGCGTTCGGTATTCAATACGGTATAGAGCGTTTCCACTGCGCGCGTATCCTCGATTTTACCTAATGCTTCAATGACCGCATTTTTTAAGTGGGCATCGCTATCCTGCAATCTCTTTAACAAAGGCTCGACCCCTTTTGGATGTTGCGATACTCCCAGCGCTTCCGCTGCTTCAGCTTGAATATCTTCTTCTTGCGAATAGAGTTTGGAAATTAAAATATCTACTGCTCGATCATCCCCGATTTCACCTAAAGATAATACTGCTTGTTCCCTGACTTGCGGACTACTATCATCGAGCGCATGTACCAGTTCATCTACTACCAGCGGACTACCGAGTTCGCCGAACGCCCGACTTGCTTTCAACCTGGTTTTCTCTTCTTTACTCCGGGAGAAAAGCACCAGATTATAAAATAAGCCGAACCAGCCTACCGGATTAAAGGTCCCGACTTGACGCAAGACCATGCTGACACTAGCAGTTTTCGATTCTTTAACATCCGGTAATAAGTAAGAAGAGATAAAAATCAATCCGGCTGAAATGAGAAATAACATCTGAATATCCCCGAGTACAAATGTTCCAATGGGTAACTCATATTTAGCGAATATTTTGGTTAAATATCCGCCGATAATCGGTGCGATAAACCCGACTCCACCGGTAATCGCTGCCCAGAGTGACATATACACCGCTTTATTTTTCCGGGGTGCAGCGCCAAGAAATAAATTATATGAGGCTAAGTTCATTCCGGCAGAAATAATCCCGCCAAAGAAATGGAGTATCGGAATGAGAATATAATGCTTCGGAGTATTGAACACCCAGAGTATCGGGAAGAAGGTTAAAACGATTGTCGATAGTCGAACAATAAATTTATTCCCGAATTTATCCGCTAAATATCCCCAAACCGGCGATGCGACTACCAGCATGGTCGTATTAATCGCTACGAAAATATAGATCTGAAAATAAGGAATTCGGAGTTCGTTAATCATAAATACTTGATAGAACGGCCCAGCGATCCCGGTAGCGAATGTCCAAGAAACATAGAAGAGGAGCAGCCGCATAAACTGGGTATTTCGTAACGGTAATAAATAGGTCACCCGCAATTTCGGCCGATGGATAGTATCCACCATATGCGGCGGTTCATATTGCCAGATAAAACTAATCGCATTGAATATCGCGAAAAGTAACCCGGCACTATATAAAATCAGAAATCCAGTGTTCCCTTGTAAAACATCGAGCGTTTTCCCGACAATAAGCCCGAAAATCATCCCGACGATATTCATGATTACATTCCGATTCGCGAAATATTTCCCCCGAATATCTTCCGGCACCATATCGCTCATCCAAGAATTCCATGCCGGACCGGTGAATGAGCTGGCAATACTCGAAATCAGCATAATTGCAAATAGATATGGTACTTGAAGTGATTTCGGTAGAAATAGGGTTAGAACCGATAGACTTAACATTACCCGGCCAAATCCGGCTAATATCGCTGTATATGTTTTTCGGCGCGGTAACCGTTCAACAATAATTGAGGCGAGTGGCTGAATCAAGTTTGCCAACGCCGGAATGGAAAAGAGGATACCAATTTGCGGTTTAGTTGCGCCAACATGCAGCGCTAACCCGGTGAGAATCGCGCCGCTGGTTAAGTTACCGAAAATCGTTGCCAGGGTACCTTCGGCTATCGACGCACGCATCCCGCGTAAATATTGCAATCGAGTTGAGGAAGGTGTTGTTGAAGGGGAAGCAGATTCCGCTGAACTTGAGACCATAAATGAATACTAAATACTCATTTAATTATTTTACTGTTTACCTAATAACCCGGTCTTATGAGAACGAGCTTTTAACCTTATCCAGAAACCCTTTACTTAAAGAATCCAGATTCTCACCGCGCGATTTAGCGAACTCAATTAATATTTCTTTTTGTTTTGCCGTCAACTTGGTCGGAACTTCGACCGTTACCTGAACATGCAAATCACCGATACCTTGTCCATGCAAATCCGGAATGCCTTTTCCCCGGAGCCGGAACACTTTATGGCTCGGGGTTCCAGCAGGAACTTTCATACTTACCTTACCATCTAGCGTCGGCACCTGAATCTCAGCACCGATTACCGCTTGCGTAAAACTAATCGGTACCTGACAGACTAACTCATTTTCATGCCGTTCGAATACCGGATGCGGTTTCACATTGATTAAAACATATAAATCTCCCGGCTGGCCGCCACCCGGTGCGGCTTCTCCTTCACCGCGAATCCGTAATCTAACTCCGGTATCTACCCCGGGATGAACCTTTACTGACAACGACCGGGTTTGTTCAATTAAACCGGAGCCTTTACATTTCGGGCAGGGATCGGTAATGATTGTTCCTTGTCCCCGGCATCGAGAACAAGGTTGGGCTAAGGTAAAAAACCCTTGTGAGAACCGCTGTTGTCCGGTACCGTTACAAGTCGGACAAGTCTGAGGGCTGGTACCCGATTTGGCTCCCGTGCCCCGGCATTCGGTACAACTCTCATGCCGTGGTATTTCGATTTTCTTTTCAACCCCAGTCGCCGCTTCATTTAGCGTAACTTCTAATTCATACTGCAAATCCGCTCCGCGTCTAATGCCACGCCGGCCCCGGCCGGTTCTTCCGCCAAAAATACTGCCTAATCCGAAAATATCTTCGATATCACCGAAAATATCGGAAATATCGCCGAAATGATGGAAATCCTGCCAGGTGAATCCGCCGGGACTGAAGGTACTTCGTACTCCTTCATGGCCATAGGCGTCATACCGTTGCCGCTTTTCCTGGTCAGAGAGAACCTCATAAGCTTCACTAGCTTCTTTAAACTTCTCTTCCGCCTCTTTATTCCCCGGATTCCGGTCCGGATGATATTGCATTGCCATTTTCCGATACGTTTTTTTTATCTCATCTACGGAAGCGGTTTTGGATAAGCCTAATACTTCGTAATAATCACGTTTTGCTGCCATTGTTTTAAATGATTATACTGACAATAATCTGTATAATCTTCGCTTTCAATCTGTATAAACTATTTTTTATCGTCTTCGACTTTATATTCCGCATCAACTACTTCTTCTTGATTCTCTTTTTTCTCTTCTTTCGGCGGTTCGCTGGCAGTCTCGCTAGGTTTCGCCTGCTGCTGTTGTTGCTGTTGCTGCTTAGCCGCTTCAGCATACATAATTTCCGCTAATTTATGTGAGGCTTGAATTAAGGCTTCCGACCCCGATTTCATTTTCTCAGCATCGTTACTTTCAATAGCTTTTTTCAGTTCATCCAACGCGGTTTGCACTTTCTCTTTTTCGTCTGCGGGGACTTTATCGCCATACTCTTTCAGCGTTTTTTCAGTGGTATATACCAGACTATCAGCGCGGTTGCGCACTTCAACATCTTCTTTCCGTTTCTGATCTTCAGCGGCATGCTCTTCAGCATCTTTAACCATATTTTTAATTTCTTCTTCTTTAAGCCCACTGGAAACCTCGATCCGGATACTCTGCTCTTTCCCGGTAGCCAAATCTTTTGCTGAAACATGAACGATACCATTAGCATCGATATCAAACGAGACTTCAATTTGCGGGATACCGCGTGGGGCAGGGGGTATTCCTTCCAAATCGAATCGGCCTAAGGTGCGGTTATCCGCCGCCATTGGCCGTTCTCCCTGCAACACATGAATACTTACTGCCGGTTGATTATCAGAAGCAGTCGAGAAAATCTGGCTTTTCTTGGTAGGTATAGTCGTGTTCCGGTCAATCAGTTTGGTCGATACACCACCCAACGTTTCGATTCCAAGCGATAACGGAGTTACATCCAGCAGCAGAATATCTTTCACTTCTCCGGTAAGTACCGCACCCTGGATTGCTGCACCAATCGCTACCACTTCATCCGGATTTACCCCTTTATGCGGTTCTTTACCAAAAATCCGTTTGACTGTTTCTTGTACCATCGGAGTTCTGGTTGAACCTCCGACTAAAATAACTTCATCGATATCAGCCGGGGTCATTTTCGCATCTTCTAATGCCTGTAAACAAGGTTTAGCCGATTTCTCGATTAAATCTCCAATAAGTTGTTCTAATTTAGCGCGGGTTAACGTAATATTCAGATGTTTCGGCCCATTGGCATCAGCAGTAATAAACGGGAGGTTGATATCCGTCTGCATGGTAGATGATAATTCGCATTTCGCTTTTTCACCGGCTTCTTTCAACCGCTGTAATGCCATTTTATCTTTTCGCAGGTCGATCCCTTCCTGCTTTTTGAACTCATCTGCCAGCCAGTCCATAATCCGCTGGTCGAAATCGTCACCACCCAAATGGGTATCGCCATTAGTCGATTTAACTTCAAATACTCCTTCTTCACCGATTTCGAGAATAGAAATATCGAAAGTACCGCCACCGAAATCATACACCGCAACTTTCTCGTTTTTCTTCTTATCCAGGCCATAGGCGAGTGCCGATGCGGTCGGTTCATTGATAATTCTAAGGACTTCTAATCCGGCAATCCGGCCGGCATCTTTGGTTGCCTGCCGCTGGCTATCGTTAAAATATGCCGGAACAGTAACTACTGCTTTCGTTATTTTGGAGCCGAGAAAATCTTCTGCTGTCTGCCGCATCTTCTGCAAAATCCGGGCTGAAATCTCCGGTGGCGAATATTGCTGTCCCATAACTTCTACTCGTACATCTTCATTCGGGCCGCGAACAACTTTATAAGGTACCATAGTAATCTCGCGACCAACCTCGTCATATCTTCGTCCCATAAACCGTTTAATCGAATATACCGTATTTTCCGGATTGGTAATCGCCTGGCGTTTGGCTAATTGACCGACTAACCGTTCATCAGTTTTCGTGAAGCCGACTACAGATGGAGTGGTTCGTTGCCCTTCTGCATTCGGTATAACCTTAACTTCGCCACCTTCCATAACTGCAACGCAGGAATTGGTGGTACCTAAATCAATTCCGATAACTTTATTATTTGATGCTGCCATATACTTATCGTCCTCCTAATCGAGTTCTTCGTCATTTTTATTGGTATCAGATGGTTCATGTGTTGGTTCTCCCGATTCAACAACAGCTGGTTGCGGTGGTTTTGATACTTTAACCATCGAAGGCCGGATAACCTTATCATTATGCATATATCCTTTTTGGATTTCTTCAACCACCGTATCTTCAGGATACTCAGCAGTTTGCACCGTCATCATAGCTTCATGGAAATGGGGATCGAACGGTTTACCAACACAATCGATTACGGTAACCTGATATTTAGCTAGAATAGCAATAAACTGTTTATGGACTAATTGCATTCCTTCAGCAAACGCCACATGTTCGTTGGGAATAGAAGTTAACATCGAAGCCAGCGCGCGGTCGAAGTTATCGATTACCGGTAGCAACTCGGTGATAACCTCTTCCTGGGCTAAATCGCGCCATTCACCTTTTTCTTTGGTAATCCGTTTCCGGTAATTATCGAAATCAGCACTTGCCCGCAGCCATTTATCTTTCAGAGTTTCAATCTCTTTTACTTTATCGGCTAGTTGCGATTCTAACTCCGCGATTTTCTTTTCATCTTGTTCAG
>JBHGBB010000214.1:0-6224 GCA_041946755.1 bacterium
ACCGGGGCACAAGGGTTCGCTCGCGTTCCCCCATGCTGGCGAAAAGCTGCATCGGGAGGCCACGCGGAGTCCAAATCGCACGCGATTCCATATCAGTTATCGGGACGTCTTTGGGGAAGGTTTTGTCGAATAGAGGCAGGAGGAAGCCACGGCCGATACCTCCAATGCCGACCTTGGCATTGGGGGCCACCCGCTGTCTTGCCTCCAGCATCTTGCGGATAGTAGGTTCATCGGTATCTTCAACAATCTGTTTGATTTTCCGGATGGTTAGCGGTTCATCGGCAACAAATAACAATGATTCGATTATCGGTTTTAATTCTGAAGTTTCCATAGTGGTATCTATTATACTGTACAATCTAACCTGAGTTCTAGTTCTCAATTCGGATTATATCCAAATAAATATCGGATGTGACGGCGGTATATTGTTTAGTATATAATACCTGGATAAAGAGAAAATATATTTAATCAGCGAGTTGGAATTATGCCATCAATAGAATCGAAATATTACCGGATAGCAATAATTATATTTATTTTGTTGGTTAGTATATCAACCATTCAAGCCAAATCCTGGCAGGAATTGGTATTCCGAAATCAGGCTTGGGCGATTGCCGTCGATCCGAAAACGTTCGAAGTTACCGCTCAACCAACCGGGAAACCGCCGATAGTCATTTCCGCACCGCAACCGAATCTAGGTGAAGTTAAAGTGAGTTCTTTACAACCCAATCGGATTGTATGGGAATATACCAAGCGCGGGATTATCGTTTCCCTGGAGTTGAACCAATCGGATTTGAATGTTAATATTCGATTTAAAGACCCGGGGACATGTACCTGGCCGGTGGTTCAATCCTCATCAACGCTGCAAGCGTTAATCTGGCCGCGATGGGAAGGATATTATATTCCGGTTAAAGATACCACCTGGCAGAATTATTTAATTGCAGCGAATGATTGGGATACGCTCGAAGGATTAAGTATGCCGTTCTGGGGGCTGGATTACCAGGATTATATCATCACTTATATTATTACTAATCCATATAACAATACCATCCGGTTTCAGAATGAAAACGATACTTTTCAATTTCAGTTTACTCATGAAGTTACTCCAAACCAGCATAAAAAAGAATATGGATTTATAATCAGACTCAGTGATAATTCATCGCCAATTGAACCGGCAAAACAGTATCGAAATTGGTTAATTGCTCAGGGTAAATTTGTGAGTATGCAGGATAAATTAAAGTCGAATCCGAAGGGAGAACGATTATTCGGTGCACCGCATGTATATCTTTGGGGAGATAATTTATTCACTCGCCATGATATTTATCCGAATAAATGGAATGCATTTTGTAAGAAACTGGTTGAACAAAGTACCGCTATCCAACCTTCTCCCGGGAAAAGGATTAAGGAGTTAATGGTACCTGAGCATTGGAAAGAGGTAGAAGATATATCTACTATGCAATGGTCGTATGAATATATCAAAAATAATGTTAGTACCGAACTAACGCGAATCCTGCAATTACCGGAATTCTATGACCCTATTTCCTGGCAAGGAATAAAGGTATCTGATGAGGTTAATGCAATGCTAAAACGGGAAAGAAAAACTCTATCGCAGCCGGAATTATGCCGATTAAATAGCCTCCTGCTGTATGCCGCGTATCCGGAGTATATGCTGCAAGTAGCCGATTGGGGCGATGGCGTTTCCGAGAAAATGCTGCGGCAGTTTCAGCAGGCCGGATTCGATCGGATGGTATTCTGTTTGGATGGCTGGCATGGTATCGAAGAACGACCGGAGGTTGCGGTATTAGCCGATAAATTCGGATATTTATTCGGTACCTATGATTCGTTTCATAGTATCCATAATCCGGCAACTCGCGGTACTGATGCGAGTTGGGAAACCGCGCAGTTCGATCAAGCGCTCTATGAAACCGGGCCGATTATCGATAAGACCGGGAAAAAGAAACCGGGATTTAAAAAAACCGGGTACTTATTAAGTCCAATAGCCGCCCGGCCGTATGTCGAGAAACGGGTTCGACAGAATATGCAGCGAGTTCCGTATACCTATTATTTTATCGATTGCGATGCTTATGGCGAGGTATTTGACGATTATTCGCCATTACATCCGGCAACGCAGGAAGATGATGCTACCGCGCGAGTCGATCGCATGAATTGGATCAGTACAACCTTCCATGTGGTGGTAGGGTCGGAAGGAGGCAATGCCTATGCCGCGCCGGTGATTCATATTGCAGAAGGGATGTTCGGTCCCGGGTTTGGCTGGGGCAACCCGGAGTTGAACGATAAAACCTCGCCGTATTTTCTGGGAGCCTATTATCCTCCGGATGGGCCGAAAATATTCTTGCAGCAGGTGCCGATTAAAGAGAGATATCGGTTTTTCTATTATGCGCCGGAGTTTCGATTGCCGTTATATGAAACCGTTTTTCATGATTCGGTTATGGCGACAAATCACTGGAGTAGAAGCAGTTTAAAATTCAGTAATATTTTAGAAACCGTTGCTTTAACCGAACTGTTGTATCAAGTTCCACCGCTCTATCATCTAAATCTCGATGAATTCAAAAAACAGCGGCAGGTGATCAAACGGCATTATGATTTCTTTTCGCCGCTACATCGGGAACTGGGACGGTTACCAATGACCGAGTTTAACTGGCTGACTCCTAATCGGATGGTACAACGAACGGTGTTCGGCGATAAAACGGAATTAATCGCGAATTATTCTGAGGCATCATACGAATATCAGGGAACGCAAATTCCCGGCAAGAGTATTATGGCAAAACCACTCGGTTCTAAAGAAATCCAAATATATACCCCACGATTTTAAGTGCTATCTAATCCGCTACCTTAAGAGTCTAAGTGTCTAAATAGGCTATGATTATGGAGACACTATCTGATTTTTATCCGGAGTATACTTGATTGGATAAAAAGAATAATGTGCTAATAGAGTTGAACTATAATTCTTTTCCATTTGGAAAAGAATTATTCCGGATCAAATTTTGTGAGTTCCAATAATCTTTTTCCATTTGGCAAAAGATTATTTTGTTCAGAAATTAAACACTTTCAGCAATATTATGCTGCCAAGCAGAGTAGGGGCGGGGTTCCCCCGCCCTGAATCTTACCAGTAGAACTATGCCCTTTTTCCAGCACTACTAAATCAAATCGCTGCTTTCATCAAAAACATTACGGTTATTATCGATATCGCTAACCCGATAATTCCTTTAAAATCATTTCCCGATTCGTCTGAATTTTATTCTATGCTATCAGTTCATACCGGAGTTAGACCGAACGAGATCGATCTCGTTCGGTCTTGCTCCGCTGGGAAATAATTTGTATGGTACAAGAGTAGGGGTGCGATTTATCGAAGCATCGTGGACACGTTAATTAATGGTTTTGGAAGGGTTTGATGCATCAAACCCGTACTGCATCAAATACCGTGAATATGGGACTTTACATTAACCTGGATAGGATTTAGCTTGACAAGTCGCTGCATTGAAGTAGATAATAGATAGCTCGAAAGAACCAAGTCGCGGGGTGGAGCAGCCTGGTAGCTCGTTGGGCTCATAACCCAAAGGTCGTCGGTTCAAATCCGACCCCCGCAACCAGAAACCAATAACGCTGAATACTGTATAACCCGTATTCAGCGTTTTTTATTTATCTGTCGAAAGACCAAATAAGGTATGCCGGAGTTTATACTCCTTTGCGCAGGAGAACCAGGATGGTGGCTGAGATGAACCATACCGCCATTGAGAGAATAATACTCGGGATGATTTTCAATCGGTAACTGCATAGATATAACGTTAAAGCAAATGCGATCCAAACCGGTATCGACCAGAAGCTCCAGACAATGGTTTGCCGCATTTTATCCATTTCGCCGCCGCTGCCTAAAAAGAAGAACGTCGGCATACTGATAATCGGGAAAAATAAGAGTAAACCGGCAAGATAACTCAGTTTGGTCTGCGATAACCATAAGATTAATCCGATAAACAATCCGCCTAAAACTGCTTTAAGTAAAATGGCCATAAACTCCCTTTCAATCGCGAGATAGCACCTAGGTAGTATACCATATTATGCGGGGTATTTAATCGCTAAAAGAGGTTAAAATCCCGGGTTATGTTAACTATTACTTAAAAAAAGCATAAAATATTAAATTATACTTGACAAACGCTTTTTTCTGCGCTATAATAATTAGTGAAAGGTGAATAATAAAACCAGATTATAACGATTGAAAGAAAACGATTACCGCGATAAAAAAGGTTATATCGCTGCAATCGAGACTTCCAAATCGCTGTAATCAAGGTTTATGAATTATGAATCTTGTCGGAGTAAATATCAAACGATATCGAGAAGAACGGCAGATCACCCTGCGAGCGCTAGCGAATAAACTCCAGGTTAGTGCGAGTTTCTTATCGCAGATCGAAACCGGAAAAGCGTCTCCTTCCGTTTCAACCTTAAAGAATATCGCGGATGCGCTGAAAACCACGGTTGGCAGTTTAATCGGGGAAACCGAAAATGCGGCAACGCAGCCGGTGGTCCGCGAAAAAGATCGGAAATCGCTTAAACAATTGGGTCAAGGAATCCAGTTATATCTGTTGACTTCTCCGGACCCGAATAAACAGATGGAACCGCTCTTATTCAAACTGGATAAGGAAGCCAGTTCCGGTGAAGCATCTTATCGCCATTTCGGTCAGGAGTTTGTAATGGTATTGAAAGGAGCGATGGAAATTACCTTAAATGATAGCAAATATGTTCTGAAAAAAGGGGATAGTATCTATTTCAACTCGAATATCCCGCATCTATTCCGGAATGTATATAAAGGAACTACCGAAGCGTTATGGGTAGTCACTCCCCCGACTTTTTAACCGGATAAATCGATTAATTTTTTTTGCCGAAAGTGTTAAGTATAAGTTAAATTAGTTAACAAATATAAAACAATATGAGGAGGTAACCTTATGTATAACGTTCTTAAAACCAAACTAACCGGGCTAAAAAACCCGATCCATGATTTTTCTCAGCGGTTAACCGAGTTTAATCTTGAGGAAAGGAATATCAAAGAGTTCTCCGCGATGATTTCGCGAGAGATGAAAAAGCTCGATTTCGATGAAGTTATCCAGGATCCGGCGGGAAATATCATCGGAATTATTAAAGGATATGATACGCAGGAAGATTTGGTACTCATCTCGCATATGGATTTTTCTGCGTTCCATGGCATGGAATCGTTCTATTCATATCAGCCGGAACTGGATATGCTGAATTTTAAAGCCGGAATTATTTCATCGATTTATGCTGGCGGATTGATGAAACGCGCCTTGGTTCCGCTGAAAGGGAACTTGGTAGTCTGCTGTGTTCCGCGAAATGAAAGTTGTGGTGTGGGAATCAAGTATCTCTTCGATACCTATCTGCGTCAGCGGCAGAAGAATATCAAAGGGGTAATTTTATGCGAGCCGACCGATTTCAATATCAACCTTGGGCATAAAGGGAAAATGGAATATGAGATTGTGGTGAAAGGGAAAATCGGCAAAGATGATTTCTTCGAGCAGCGAGGAATTAATATGCTTGGAACCATGTTCCCGTTGATTAATGAATTAGAGAAATATTCTCAAACCCTGCCGCGCGATTTCACCTTAGGCCCTTCGAGTTTGCGAATTAAAGATGTCAGCTATAGCGGATATGGCAGTACCTATCAGCCGCAGGAAGATTTGCGAGAGTGCCGGGTAGTGGTCGACCGGACTTATGCCCCTGAAGAAGAAGAGGGTATGATTTTAAATAAAGCCAAATCGATTGCTAAAAGCGTTTATCAAGAGGAACCGGAAGTAATGATTAAGACCGCGGTTGCAACCAGTAAAGTGAAAACACTAGCCGGTACCGAAGTAGTTGCTGAAAAAGAATATAAACCCTGGAGAATGGAAGGGCATCATCCGTTTGTTCTCTCATCGCTGCAAGTGCTGCAAGAGAACGGATTCGATGCTAATGTCGGATATTGGAAACGGATTATTACCGAAGGATCGTATACCTGCGGAGAATTACAATTGCCAACCATCGGTTTTGGCGTCGGGTCAGAAGAAATGCTGGCGTTAGCCAATCCGGCAATATCGGTCGATGATTTGGTTAAAGCGGTTTACGGTCAGACGCTGATCTCGCAGCGGAATTTAGGGATGCCAACATTTGGATGGTGTGAAGATGAAATCTAACTTTAAAGGCAAATCCGAATATCGAATATCGAA
>JBHGBB010000215.1:0-6183 GCA_041946755.1 bacterium
GTAGATACGAACGAGATATTATCTCGTTCGTATCTACCCCGGAATAAATATAAAAAGTAGAACAATTTGGGTTTTATACGGTATAATTTTTATTCATGGTGAATAAAAAAGTTCCGAATACTTCCGGAATTAAAAAGATTCGATTAGACCAATTATTAATCGATCGGGGTTTAGCGAAAACTCCGCATCAGGCAGAAGCGTTAATCCTCAGCAGACAAATTAAATGCGAAGTTATCCGCCTCAGGCGGACCGCAATCCGAATTCCGCAATCTGAAATCAAGTTGCGCCCTGGAACTATGGTTAGTCCGGATATTTCGGTCTCGATTATCGAACCGAAATGCCCTTATGTCAGTCGGGGAGGGTTAAAATTAGCCGGGGCATTGGAATCCGCTTCAGGCGGATTTAAAATCGATCTAAAAAATAAAATTGCGCTCGATATTGGCGCCTCTACCGGCGGGTTCACCGACTGTATGTTGCAGAAAGGCGTCAAAAAAGTTTATGCTATTGATACCGGATACGGCCATTTCGCAGCGAAATTAAGAAATGACCCCCGGGTGGTGCTGTTAGAAAACACTAATGCCCGGTATTTGACAATAGAAACATTGCGGAATGCGGAATGCGGAATGCGGAATGAAAATCCAAATGAATTATTAAATCCGCAATCCGAAATCATCAATCCGAAATTGGACTTGGCGGTAATCGATGTCTCGTTTATTTCATTAACCAAAATAATACCGGCTGTAATTCCGTTGCTGATAGAAGACGGTGAGATTTTAGCGCTAATCAAACCGCAGTTTGAAATCCCAAAATCAGCAATCCGAAATTCGAAATTAGTTAAGCATGGTGTAGTGCTTGACCCGAAACTCCGGGAACAAGCGGTCAACTCGATTATCGCATTTGCGCTTAATTCCGGATTGCAGGTTGTCGGTACCGTACCCGCGGTGATAATCCGCCCCAGGCGGACCAGAAATCAGGAATATTTTATCTACCTTAAAAAAAAGTTAAATAAGTTAAATGGTTAAATAAGTAAATGCAGTCTTGAGTCCTAAGTCCTAAGTCCGAAGGCAAAAACCTGTTTCTCTTAGGACTTAAGCCTTAGGACTTCGGACTGTCTCTGTTTATGCATACCATTGGCATTATTGCTAACACCAGCAAACCACAAGTTAAAGAAGTTGCTATTGAATTAATTGCCTATCTCGAAAAAAAGAAGAAAGCCGTTATTCTGGAATCGGACTTGGCGCGGTTGGTCAACCGGCCGAAATTGAAAGTGCCCATGAAACAGATTTCCGTTTATTCGGATTTAATCTTGGTGCTTGGTGGCGATGGTACCCTGATTTATGCCGCTAGAATGAAAGCGTTGGGCGATAAACCGGTATTAGGCATCAATCTTGGGTCACTCGGCTTTTTAACCAGCATCTCAGTATCGGAATTATATCTGCAATTGGAACTTCTATGGCGCCACCAGTTTCTGATCGAGCCGCGAATGATGCTGGAAGCTGAAATTCTAGAATCCGGGAATCGGTATTACTCAAAATCGTTCAGCAAGAAAAAGAAGATCATGGCCGCACCACGATCCTCCTATGTTCCGATTCAATCGTTTCTGGCGTTTAATGATGTGGTAGTGGCGAAAGAAGCATTAGCCCGGATTATTGAATTGACCATTTCTATTGACCAGAATCAGGTAACCCAATATCAGGCCGATGGATTGATTGTCGCTACTCCTACCGGTTCAACCGCGCATTCGTTATCTGCCGGTGGGCCGATTGTGCATCCGAATCTGCAAGCGTTGATTATTACGCCGATTTGCCCGCATACGTTAAGTAATCGGCCGCTGATTATTTCTGATAAGGAAGAAGTCGAAATCGAAATGCAATCTCCGGAATCGCAGATTGCATTACCGGATGCCACCAGCGATGTCGGTGCGGTATATTTAACGATCGATGGGCAACAGGGAATTCAACTGTCACCCAACCAGCGGATTCGGATTCGGAAAGCTAAAGAACAAGTTAATTTGATGGTGTTTCCAACCAGAAGCTATTATGAAGTACTGCGCACCAAACTCCATTGGGGCAGAAGATAAATAAAACGAGATTACACAGATTACTTAAAATGATTACACTGATTAAACAGCTTGAATCTGTGTAATCTAGATTTTCTAATCGGTGTAATCAGTTTCTCTTATGAAGTTAAGAACCAAATTAAGTTTTGCATTTCTTTTAGTCAGCATTATTCCGATGGTGATTGCGGTATATCTGGCCATCCGGGTCAATATCAATCTGCTCCAAACTGGAATTGCTAAACAGTTAAATGCGGCAATTCCTATTGTTGAAACGAGTAAACAACAATACCTTTACCGTACCGGGTCTGCCGCGCGGATGATGGTGAATAATTCGAAACTCATTCAGGCAATCCTCGACCGCGATAAATCAGCGTTTGAAAATGAAACGCATACCGTTTTTAAAAAAGTCGCGTTTGATGAAGTGGTATATTTAAAACCGGCTGAGGTGCTGGCGCTGGTGCCAAAAGGTAAAAAAATCCAGAACATGTCCAATCCAATCTGGCAGGGTTTTTTACCGCCGGAAATTAACCCGGAAATGGGGCTGGTGGCAGTATCGGTATATAAAATCGAAAACAAAGGGAAATTACTCGGTGGGATTCGGGTCGGAAATCAGTTCGAAAAAAATATCGCACAAGGAATAACCAACGCTACCGGTATCAATGCGGTGTTTATTTTCCCGAAAGATAGTCCTATCTTAAAAAAAATCGCTACATCACAATTGCGTAGTACCTTATTTAAACTCGGGCATACCTATTATGTCAATGATATTCTCATTTCAAATCTGCATTATCAAGCGCTATTTCTCCCCCTAAAAGGTACTACCGGAGAAGTAACTGCAGTGGTATTCTTAGGATTACCGCAGCAACCGATGGAAGAGTTATGGAATCGATATCGGAACACTTTCTATCTATTTACGATCGCTTTTGGTAGTTTGTTTGCAATCATTATGGCCTTAGTTGTTGCACGGACGATAGCGAAACCGGTACATCAATTGTCTGATGGTGCAGAACAAATCGCGGCTGATAATCTGGAAGTACGCATTCCGATAAAATCCAAAGATGAACTAGGTGAACTAGCCCAGTCATTTAATCGGATGGCAGCGAAATTGCTGCAGAATCGGCAATTGGAAGCGCAACTCCGATTGAAAGATAAACTGGCTTCACTCGGTCAACTTTCTGCCGGAATGGCGCATGAGGTTCGAAATCCATTAAGCAGTATTAAAGTGTCAGCAGAATTAATGCAAAGGAAATTTGCTGAAGGAACCCAGGAATTTAAACAACTGCAATATATTATCAATGATGTTGACCGTATGAATACTTTGATCGCTGATTTCTTAACTTTCGCTAAACCGCGCGAGCCGAATATGGTAAAATGTAAGGTAGAATCGATTGTTGACCGGACTCTGGCATTAGCACATAGTCAGCTAATCAAAAAACCATATCAAATCGATTGGAAGAATAATACCGGTCCGGAAGATTATATTTCTGCTGATGCCAATCAAATCCAGCAGGTGTTTTTAAACCTGATTCTGAATGCCTGTCAAGCGATGCCGAACGGCGGGACCATAACAATCACGGCTTATCGTACTACGATGAATGGAATCCCGGCGCTTGGCATTTCATTTGCCGATCAAGGGGTAGGGATTCCGGAAGAAGTCCAATCGAAGATATTTGATCCCTTCTTTACTACGAAAGAAGAAGGAACCGGATTGGGTTTAGCGATGGTGCATCAGATTATCGAGGCTCATAAAGGAAAAATTGAACTCCAGAGTGAATTGAATAAAGGAACCATATTTACCGTTTATTTACCGATAATAATCGCTTGATTTTATGACCATTCTTATTGTTGATGATGAACGACCATTATGCGATTTATTAAAGATGGCGTTGGAAGAGAAAGGATATGAGGTTCAGGTCGCTCACGAAGCGGAACAGGCGCTGACGATTTTGAAAACCACGACCATTGATTTGGTCTTATCGGATATCCGGATGCCAGGTATGAGTGGTCTGGAATTATTAAAATCGATTAAAGAAATCGACATCACCATTCCGATAATTCTTATGACCGCATATGGAACTATCGAGTCTGCGGTGCAAGCGATGCGGGATGGCGCCTACCATTATTTACTTAAACCATTCGATAAACTCGATACCTTAGAAATGACCGTTGCCCAGGCATTGCAATGGCGACGGCTATTGATTGAAAACCAATATCTGCGGCAAGAGGTAGATGATCAATATCCCTATAAACAGATTATTGGTTCTAGTCCGGCAATTCAACAGACGTTTGAATTGATTCGCCGCGTAGCTCCGACTTCGAGTACCGTCCTGATAACCGGCGAAAGTGGTACCGGGAAGGAATTGGTTGCTCGAGCAATTCATGAATCCAGTCCCCGAAAAGGGAAACCGATGGTGAAAGTTAATTGTGTCGCAATTCCGGATTCTTTACTAGAAAGCGAATTATTCGGACACGTTAAAGGAGCATTTACCGATGCGATTTCCAACCGGTTAGGGAAGTTCGAATTAGCAGACAAAAGCACTATCTTTTTGGATGAAATTGGGGATATGAGTTTATCGTTGCAGAGTAAAATCCTACGCGTGTTACAAGAACGTGAATTTGAACCAGTCGGTGGTAGCATGTCCAAAAAAGTTGATGTTCGGGTGGTTACTGCTACCAATCGTTCCCTAAACGATTTGGTTAATGAAGGGAAATTCCGGGAAGATTTATATTTCCGATTAAATGTTATTCCGATACATATTCCGCCATTACGTGATCGGAAAGAAGATATTCCACTATTATCCAGCTACTTTCTCAAGAAATTTAGCGATAAATCCGGGAAAAAAATCACCAGAATTTCTTCTGCTGCTCAACGAATTTTAATGACGCATCCGTTTCCGGGCAATGTTCGCGAATTGGAGAATTTAATCGAGCGCGCGGTGGTTTTATGTACCGATTCTATTTTGGATATAGCCGATTTTCAATTTAGTACAACACCGAGCCCGGAATCAAAAGTTCAAGACTCTATACAAATCGATGAAACACACCTACAATCAAAAACATATCGAAGTGCTAAACGAACTATCCTTGCATCATTTGAACGGCAATTTTTCACAGAGGTGTTAAAATCCAATCAAGGAAATGTTTCAAAAGCCGCGGAATCGGTAGGTATGCATCGAAAAAATTTCTATGAGAAATTAAATTTATATAAGATCAATCCAGAACAATTTAATAAAAAATAATAATTTCGGAGGTCAACCATGATTAATAGAATATTTGGACAAAATAAATATATAGTGAAAATCATCATCGGTATTTTTATTGGGATAATATATGGAGCCACTACAGGACTTACTGCGGATAAAACCGTAGCAAAAGTGGGTCGAGAAACCATAACACAATCCGATTTTCTTAATGAATGGAACTCGGTTGATCGATCGGATATTAGTACTTCTACAACAATTAATATCCAGGAAGAAAAAATGAAAGTTTTAAATTTATTGGTAGATCGGCAGATATTATTTGACCAGATAAAGAAAGAAAATATTAAAATTGATTCAAAACTACTTGATCAACAAATTTCTGCTGAGAAATTATCATATAAAACCGATGCGGATTTTGATAATGCCTTGAAGAAAAAGAATTATACTTTAAAGGAATATCGTGATTATGTAGAAGGGACTATGCAAATGCAGCAATTATTAATTATGCATGTTTATTCTCGAATTACGGTAACAAAGGCGGAAGTAGAACAATATTATGCGCTTCATTCAACACAGTATTATACTCCAGAACAACTTAAACTGCGAACGATATATATAAGGGTAACGACCAACTCTACTGCAGAAGAAAAAGGACAAAAATTAGCAACAGCGAAACTTGCGTTGTTAAAAATCAAATTAGGTACTCCATTTGAAGACATAGCGAAAGAAATATCTAATAGCGAGAATGCGATTCGAGGCGGTGATGCTGGTTATGTAACACGCGAGATGCTGCAGCGTGCCCCGGAACTGGCAAATGCAGCATTTGGTTTATCCATCGGAGAGGTTAGCGAAGTTATTGAAACTAAATATGGATTTTATATTCTAATGATCCCTCTTCGTCAACATTTTCAACTATTAACAGGT
>JBHGBB010000216.1:0-6102 GCA_041946755.1 bacterium
AATCCACCGGCATAAGGCGAATCATTGGATGGACATCTTGACCACGAACCTTTTAAATATGCAGAAAAAGCCGAATCTGTGGACAGAGTTGACGGCGTGGTATCAGACCCTGCTTTCTTATATTCCAAAGCCCATTGTTGCGTGGCACCGTCAATCTGTTTCAGATTCGAAACGCACGCTTTCGCTCGAGACATTTTCCGCGACTTAATAAAGTTCGGAATAGCAATGGCCGCTAAAATCCCAATAATCGCGACGACGATCATAATTTCGACCAAGGTGAATCCTTTTTTCGATTTCACAAAACTTAACATATAAATATCCCCTCCTTTCTGATTAAACTAGTGTTATATGTTTCTGCGAAGAAACAAGTATTGTTGATTTAGCTTAGCAGATTTTTAATAAAATGTCAATAAAAATCCAAAGAGTTTTAAATGCTTCGTTTTATATGCTTGAATCAAGTTGCAATGGTTATGCCAACCATGGTTTAATGAACTTTATAAAAATGTAATATACATATTGTTATTGCATAACCTTAATAAAATCAAATAATTATATTATACTACGGTAAAATATATTTACAATAAGATATTACTTAAAAAACCAAAACTTCACTCGTCTTGTATAGCTAACTATACACCTTGTTACATACTTTACTCGTATTTTATTCCATAACGTTCCATTTTGTCGTAGAGACCTTTTCTACTCAATCCAAGTAATTTAGCTGTTTCAGTTCGATTTCCCGAGGTGCTCGATAACGCTTGCAGAATTAATCTTTTTTCAAATTCAGCTACAAACGAATCTACTTTATCTTGTAAAGTCTTTTTGGTTTCAAGGATATCATCTGGTAGTAGTGTTTGTCCGCCAAAAGCGACCATGCCTAATGGAAGAGAATTTTCAGTGATCATATCACCTTGAGTTAAAACCACGGCTCTTTGTACTACATTCTCGAATTCGCGAATATTACCTGACCAGTCCCGTTCCATTAATAGTTTCATGACCCCGGGAGATACCTGCTTGATAGTTTTGTTGAACCGTTGATTATAGATGTTTAAAAAATGTTCCAGTAATAGTGGGATATCTTCTTTCCGTTCACGTAAGGGTGGAAGATATATTGGAACCACATTGAGTCGATAGAAAAGATCTTCTCGAAATGTTTTATCCCGGATCGCTTTAACCAAATCTTTATTCGTTGCAGCAATAATGCGAATGTCGACTTTGATGGTTTTGGTTCCACCGACTCGTTCAAACTCGCGTTCTTGCAATACCCGAAGTAATTTCGCTTGGGTTGCTAAACCCATATCGCCAACTTCATCCAAAAACAGAGTTCCGCCATTGGCTAACTCAAATTTACCCAATCGCTGCGCCGATGCTCCGGTAAAAGCACCTTTTTCATGACCGAAGAGTTCGCTTTCCAATAATCCTTCCGGAATTGCAACACAATTCATACGGATAAATGGTTGCTCTCTCCGTTTACTTCGTTTATGCATAGCTTCGGCAACCAATTCTTTACCAGTACCGCTTTCACCATAAATCAGGATGGTTACATCTGATTCTGCCGTCTGTTCGATTTGTCGATAAATATCTTGCATTACCTGACTATTCCCAACAATATTTTCAAATGAAACGGTTTCCCATTTTTTTTCCTGAAGTACTTTTAATTCTTTCTGGAGTCGGTTTTTTTCTAGAGCACGTCGAACAACGATCCGGATTTCGCCAATATCGAATGGTTTGCTGAAATAATCATAGGCACCATGTTGAATTGCTTCTAAAGCTAACGATCGAGTACCGAATGCAGTTACCATGATAATAATCAATTCCGGACTGATGCCACGCAATTGTCGTAAAGTCTCGATTCCATCAAGTCGTGGCATTTTTACATCGAGGATAATGATATCAAACTGGGTTTGCCGGTATTTTTCTAAAGCATCAATACCATCAACGGCGATTTCAACTTCATAACCTTCTCGGGACATAACTTCCCTGAGAGTAAAACGCATATCTTCGTCATCGTCAACAACTAATATTTTTGGTCTGATAGTATAGGTTTCCATAAATGTAGAATAACTATTTTCCTTTTTATTGAGTATCCATTATTATATCAAAATTATATCAACGGTATACTATTGATTGCTCGATTGCTAATATTACTATACCTAACCATACGAAATCGTTAGCTTTTTTCCCCGGTTTCAATAATAGGAATCCGAATTCGAAATATGGTGCTTTCTCCTCGGACACTTTCTACCTGAATATTTCCACTGTGTGCCGCAATAATCTGATGAGTAATCGATAATCCCAGCCCGGTACCATCTTTTTTAGTGGTATAAAACGGGTCAAAAATCCGGTCATAATTCTCCGGCGATATTTTCGCTCCGCTATTTTTTATCTCACAAATCGCAAATCCGCGGTTCGGAACCGAATAATCTATCGATGAAGGAGTGTATTTTGTAGTTATTTCAACCAATCCGTTTTCTGGGCTTGCTTCAAAAGCATTGATAATCAAATTCAGTATTGCTTGTACCAATTTTTCTTTTTCCATTTTTAATTGTGGAATTGATTCATCATAAGTTTGCTGAACCTGAATATTCCGAATCCCTGCCGGATGCTCCTTGGCTATTGATAGTGCTTCTTTAACAATCGCATTAAAACTCCCCGGTTCCATACCACCGGAACCGGCTTGAGCGAAACTCAGCAGCTCTTCAACGATTTTATTCAATCGGTCGATTTCTTTAATAATCACCGAAGTATATTGCCGTTTCGGATCTTCAGGCGGGATATCTTCATTTAACAGCTGCGCTAAAGCGCGCATCGAGCCAAGTGGATTTCTAATTTCGTGGGCTAAAGCGGTAGATAATGTTCCAATTGCTGCCAGCCGGTCGGAGCGATATAACTGTTGCTGAACAAGTTTTTGTTTGGTCAAATCTTTAAACGTTAATACCAATCCCACAAGCTGATTCTCTTTATCTTTCAAAAGAGACGACGTTAATCCGATCGGCATCCGTTTATTTCCTTGGGTGAACATATCCAATTCTACTGAAGAATAGGTTTTATGATCTACCAATCCGGACCGAATAAGCTTAATCAAGCGATCATTATCGGTGACCGCCGGTAGAACATCAAAAATCAACTTTTCCAACACTGTTGCCGAGGAAACATCGAGCAATGATTCTGCAGCCGCATTGAGCATGGTTATTTTCCCCTGCTGATCGAGTGTAATTAATGCACCAACCATACTTTCGATAATATATTTATTTCGTTCATAGGCAAAATTCCGCAGATTGCTAACCATTCGGTTAAAACTATTTCCCAACTGGTCAAATTCCGCATGCGTATCGATATGAATGGTACGGGATAAATCGCCGGTAGCAAGTCGTTCAACGGTATTGGTAATCTGTTTCAATGGATTAACGATTGTATATCCCAGAATAATCCCGGCAATAGCGGCAAAAAGAACGCTTAGCCATAATGCGGTAGTCAAGTAGGTATGGAGTTGAATTACTGCCGTTGGATTCATCGCTTCTGACGGGAGGTGGGTTTCGATGATTTTTAAGAAAACTATGCCCGTTAGGAAGACAGTTAAAATAAGTAACGCCGGGATTGCTACCATCAGACGAACCCGCAATCCATGTCGCGATTTAGGTTGAGCACTGTTTGGATGAAATTGCATACTCTCGTCTAATCCTCGCTGTAAGTTAACCGTAACTTGCTTAAATCGGTTTACTTTTTTTTATTCTGCAAATCTGCCAACCATCTTTTAGCGGTACTCGCCTGTGGCTCAATTCCAGTTTTGGCGATATCTTGCCATAATTTGGTCGCGAGTTTTATATTCCCCCGGTTTTCTTCCAGCGCGGCGATGGTGGCTAATAATAAAACTTTATCTTCCGGCTGGGTTGCATTCCGCAATCCCAGATTGAAATTATTGATTGCATCCGTATCATTATTGAACTTGCGATGATAGAGCCAGCCGAGTTCATAGTATCCTTCATATCGATGTGGATTATTCTGGATGGCTTCTTTTAGGAAGGAAACCGCTTCATCCTGTTTATTCAGTTTATTCGATAACCACCATCCGCCAACCTGGTATGCCATCATAAAACTGGGGTCCAGCCAGGTTACTAATCGGATCAGCGGCATAAACTCTGCATCGGGATTGGTTTCAGCCCGATGCTGCGCTTCTTTATTCGGATGCCAGTCTTTATGGCCGGGATGGATTCGTTCATGGTCTTCTTCAGAAACCGAGGAATGGAAATAATCATCTACTTTAACCCAGAGAATATCGGCGATCGTTGCCCGGAATTCGCCAAGCAGCCCGCCTAATAATTGTTTCGGAGTATCATAATATACGCCCTGCTGAGTCGAAAACAGTTTTCGTTCAGAAGAGAGTATCTGATTTATTGGGAATATCGCAATTATGGCCGCAAATAAAAGTAACCAAAGATAATATTGATTTAGTTCAGATTTGGATTTCATAAATGCAGTCTTGAGTCCTAATCCGCCTAAGGCGGATTAAAATTCGGACTGTTTTACAGGTTCTTTTTTCGGAACACCAGATATCCCAACGTTAAGTATATTAATATCAATAAAAAGCCATAAAGTGTCGCCGGGCCAAGATATGCAAATCCGAGTAAATTTCCCCCAATGGTCGCTTCTTTAATATTAAAGTTTTCCAGATTTGGCGGGAGAATAGGATTTTTTAGAAAACTTAATACCGCCGTTGCAACCGGATTTGCCATACGTTCAAGGAGATAATTGACATAAACGAGTTTAACATGGCCGATGATATAGATAAAGAAAACGATGGTTACATTTGCTGCGGTTGAAAAGAAGGCTGAAAAACCGATACAAAGAGCGCAGAGCGCGGTTAGTTCGAGGGCAATAAAATAGATGGCTTCGATAATGGCGATATCAAGATAATGCTCTTTAAAAAATAATACCCCGATAAAAATGGCGCTCATCAACAGCACATTTAGAAAAATGATATAGAGCGACCCGATAAATTTGCCGAGGATAATTTCATACCGCTGAACCGGTTTGGCTAATAATGGATATATGGTTCGGCTCTCAACTTCACCGGGAATCTGGCCGCAACTGACCGCCAAGGTTATCAGCATCCCGAAAATCGAAATGGCAGATAAACTGATATCTTTAATAAATTTCACCTGCACCCCTAAGGCAAATACATTCAGGGTACTCACCCAGGCGATTACCAGCAGGGTTACGATGAGAAGTACCTGCAGGATTTTCTTACCGCGGATACTTTCCAGCAGCGATATTTTTGCGAGAACCAATATGTTATGCATAGGTATAAATAAGTAGTCAGTAGACCGTAGACCGGGTAGAGCAATTCAGAACAGTTTTACCTGTCTACTTACTACTTACTACTGTCTACTGCTTTTGGACTGTTTTCATAAATAAATCTTCCAGAGTTTCCCGTTCGGTATTAATCGAATAGAGTTCTCCTGGCATCGATTCGAGTTGGCGCAATAAAGCAGCAAGCCGGGTTTTATCTTCTAAGATTACGGTAGCAAAATGTCCGCCTTTGGCGAGATCTCGGCTTTCAGCGGACTGTGATTGGTCAATTTCGATTTTTAGCGGGAATCCGGCTAAGTGGGTTGCGAAATCGGGCGCAACCCCGGTTAATTCGATTCGGATTTTACCGGCCGGAGATAATAATTCGGTTAATTTCCCTTCGCGAACCAGTTTCCCTTGGTTCAGGATCGCGACCCGGGTACAAATCAGTTCTACCTGCGATAATTCATGGGATGAGAAAAAGATGGTTTTCCCTAGCCGATGCTGGTCGAGAATAATATCTCGGATTTCTTTTCTGGCGATCGGATCCAGGCCGGAAGTGGGTTCATCGAAAATCAAGAGTTCCGGATCGTTGATCAGCGCTTGCGCTAATCCAATTCGCTGCAACATCCCTTTAGAGAAATCGCGCAATGGAGTTTGGGCATAATCGGTTAATCCGACTAATGCTAGTAATGACTCGATTTTTTTGGTTCGGTCAGATTTCGGAATCCGGAATAGTCGGCCATAGGCATCCAATAATTCCCAGGATTTTAAATAGCGATAATAATAGGCAATTTCCGGCAGGAAACCAAC
>JBHGBB010000217.1:0-5970 GCA_041946755.1 bacterium
TAGAAGCGATTTTTTGTATTTCCTCATCGGTTAATTCTCGATGTCTCCTATCAACCATCACGCCCATTTTTCTTGCATCAATAAGAAGTACCTCACCTCTTCTGTCCCTGAACTTGCTGTTTCTCTTGCTACGTGCGACAAACCAAAGGCAAGCAGGGATCATCGTGTTATAGAATAGTTGAGGCGGTAGGGCAATCATGCAATCGACCAAATCGGCCTCAATAATATTTTTCCTAATCTCGCCCTCGTTTGAAGTATTTGAACTCATTGAACCGTTGGCCAGAACAAAGCCTGCAATTCCCGTGGGCGAGAGATGGTGTATGAAATGCTGAACCCAAGCAAAATTGGCGTTCCCAACAGGTGGGGCGCCGTATTTCCATCTTATATCTTCACGAAGAAGCTCACCTTTCCAGTCGCTGTCATTGAAAGGTGGATTGGCAAGGATAAAATCCGTTTTCAAGTCTTTGTGCAAATCATTGTGGAAGCTATCGCCCCATTGGATGTTTGCATCGATACCGCGAATGGCAAGGTTCATCTTACACAGACGCCATGTCGTCTGGTTTGATTCTTGGCCGTAGACCGATATGTCTCCGATCCTTCCACCATGCGCGCGAACGAACTTCTCGCTCTGAACGAACATTCCACCGGAACCGCAGCAGGGGTCGTATATCCGTCCCTTGTACGGCTCAAGCATCTCAACAAGCAACTTCACAATGCTCCTAGGTGTGTAAAACTGGCCGCCCTTTTTCCCCTCTGCATCGGCGAATTGTCCCAAAAAGTATTCGTAAACCCTTCCCAAGATATCCTTACTCTTGCTTTCTGTATCCCCGAGCCCGATGGTTCCGACTAGGTCGATGAGTTCCCCCAACCTCTGCTTATCTAGTGCTGGGCGAGCATAATCCTTGGGCAGAACTCCCTTCAACGAAGGATTGTCCCTTTCTATCGCCACCATGGCATCGTCGACGATTTTCCCGATAACGGGCTGCTTGGCGTTTTTCTGCAGAAAATCCCAGCGCGCTTCCCTCGGGACCCAGAAGACATTTTCCGCCCTGTATTCATCAGGATCTTCTGGGTCCGCGCCTCTTTTCTTTTCACTGGAAAGTTTCTTGTGCAACTGGTTGAAAGCGTCGGATATGTATTTCAGAAATATTAAACCGAGTACAACGTGCTTGTATTCGGCAGCGTCCATGTTACTTCTCAGCTTGTCTGCTGCCTGCCAGAGCTTTTGCTCGAATCCCAAATTTGCCCCGTTTGAGCTGTTCTTGATCATTTTTCACCCCTTAACGTTCTTGCGGTCTAAAATAAGTACGTTGGCTTTTCTTAATAAACAACTAATAGCACGTTATTTATTTACTCGCCAAGAACTGCTGCCGCGTACTGCCACTCCAGTCTCAACCTGCTTTGTCTACACTTCATATGTAGAATTTAAATTGTGGCCTTCTATCCTTGATTTTAGGGTTAGAAACTAGGATTTCTCCAACGTCGTCTGAAAACATAATTGTTGCCGGCTCTGAGTCCCCTAACCGACATGCGTTGTAATCAAGCTTCGTGAGACTAAATATGTCCTGCGCCACTTGCTCAATTGTAGAATCTCCGTACTGGATTACTATTCTCAGGGGTAACGGAACTTCCCAACCATCATAAGTTTCTAGTCTGGGCTTGAATCCTGAGCCCCAGAGATATCCAGTTTTTTCGTTCCATCTAAGGAAAGATCCCCTGAGAACCGGAAGATTCCCAGGACGGTACAACTTTATATCAAATCTTTCTTTTCTTACTCTTACCCCAACAAGTTTAACGTTGCTAGGGCACGCTTCTTTGTAACCTTCGAAAGCTTCCGGGTTTATCTGGGAACGACAGTGGACAAATAGTTCTTTAAGTGGCTCGCCTCCCATATCTTCATGGGTTTTCAATATTCCAGATAATAGATTATGTGCTGCTTCTTTGCTCAACCCAAATTGGTGCTCTTCAGGGGAGTACCAAGGTCCCTTATCGCCCAAAAATACAATTCCGTCGCCAGAGTAGAGAAACATCTGTGCTGCACAACAGGCTGTTCGATTGTCTGAATCATCCAACCTGCGGAAGGAAATTCCGATGTAGCATACACCTTCCCTTGCTGAAGCTAGTTTCCAAGGTTTGCCCCCTGACTTATAATACAGGGCCGTAGAGATATTCCAGGCCCTGTCAGATAGACACGTGAGGCCGCGATTCTCGTCTCCTCGATTTTCCAACGTAAGAGTCGTTTCCCTAAGAATTTGAATGGGAATGTTGTACTTTAATGCACGTGCTTTAATTTGTCTTCTGAAATCAGGAGACATACTATACTTTTCGGTAGACCAATGTTCTTTATCTTCGAAATCCTCTAACAGCGTCACCTGCCCTTTTTTGAATTCATCTATTTTGCCCGACCGGATAGTATCGTGTTTAATAAGAAAGTATTTAATATTCGAAAAGCGTTCGGTCGACAGTTGGCCAAAGAACATCCGGCAGTTGCAGATATTGTTATTCCGGTACCGGATTCAGCTAATCTCCATGCCTTAGGATATTCTGCTGAATCGGGTATTCCATTTGAATTAGGATTAATTCGCAACCATTATGTTGGCAGAACCTTTATTGAACCGGCACAAAGTATCCGGGATTTCGGAGTTAAAATCAAACATAATCCGGTTCGGGATGTGCTAGAAGGTAAACGGGTAGTAGTGATTGAAGATTCGATTGTCCGGGGAACCACCTGCCGGAAGATCGTTAAGATGCTGCGGAAAGGCGGCGCAAAAGAAGTACATCTGCGGATATCCAGTCCACCTTATTGTTATCCTTGCTATTATGGTATCGATACTCCTACCCGAAATGAGCTTATTGCTGCAACCCATACGCTGGATGAAATCAAAAAATATCTCCGAGTAGATAGTTTGGGGTATTTGAGTATTGAAGGATTATTGAAAGTTATGGGCGAAGAAGCGCCGGAGTTTTGTATTGCATGTTTTCGAGGAGATTATCCGGTGAAGTTCTAGGCCCGAAATTTACAAATACAATAAAATCGGCTAATTTATCATATTTATCGCTGTTTTTACTTGACATCTGATATAAAACGAGATAAGATTTCTATTTATCCATTATTGATAATGGAGTATTGTCTTTACCAAAAATTAAGGAGGTGAAAATAGACTATGATTAAAAAACATGATTCAGGTTTTACACTGATTGAATTACTCATCGTAGTAGCGATTATTGCGATTTTGGCGGCCATTGCCATACCGAACTTTTTAGCAGCACAGACTCGCGCGAAAGTTTCAAGACAAAAAGCCGGAATGGCTTCGGCATTGACTGCAGTTGAAGCATATCAAGTAGATAATACTGCATATCCTCCCTGTCGGCTAAGTTCAGGAAAATGGTTGTTTGAATTTCCGATTGAATGCACAACTCCGATAGCATACATCACCAGTCGACCAACTGATATTTTCGAACGATATCAAACTTCGGGTGATGTTATGCCGATTCGATATACTAAACCGGGGTGGGGATATAATAGTTCCGGGTTTCAGGTAAGTAATATCTATGCCTGGTATGCGAATAGTTTTGATGATCCAGCACAAGGGACATACCAAGTTTATAGTGAATCTCAAGCTCCCATTCCATTCGGTGTTTGGGGTAATGGACCGGCAACACTTCTCTGGACCAGTGATGTTGACAAACAACCATTTGTCAAATCCAGTTGGTATGACCCGACAAATGGTACTATTAGTCGGGGATTTTTGGTGAAATTAGCCGGCGGAATGACTTCTCCATAAGTTACTTAACGATATAACGAAGATTCAAATTGTTATATTAGAGAATAATATAGAAAGGAGGGGAAATATAAATGAATAAAATATTAAGTGTGATAGGTATTATCGTAGTTTTAAGTATAATATTATGCACATACTCTTCCGCAGCAATCGTTCCTATTGATGCAACTTTAAAAGCAGTTGATGCAAGTGGAAATCAAACGTTTACTGATTCTGTAGAAATAGTCGGTGTAGTAACGAACATCAAGGGTTCTTTAGGTGCTAGCTATTTCTCATATTATATTCAGGATACGGCAACTGGATGGGGAATCGATGTATATCATTCCGGAACAGGCTCCGATCCGGCTTATAGTGAAGGCGATTTGATGGACGTTCAAGGGACCGTAACTGGCTATAATGGATGCTGCGAACTTGCACCATCTGAAACTACAGTAAAGCTAGGTTCAGGATACGGGTACAGTACCACTGTTGTAGCATCAATATCTTTAATGACTACCTTTGACCAAACATTGGCATCTGGTGGTGAATATTATGAAGGTCGGGTAGTTAAACTATATGGTGTCCATACAGTTAGTGGCACGTGGGGTTCTAACGGAACAGTATATATTACTGATTCTTCAGGTGCACAGATGTCGTTGTTTTTACCTGCTGCTTTTCAAGTATTTTCTCGACCCGCACCTACCGGAAACTTCTCTGTAGTCGGTATTGCTAGTCAGCGTGATACGTCGTCTCCGTACACTGTTGGTTATCAGATTATCCCACGTATATGGTCAGATATCGACGATGGCACCGTAGTATATCCCGCACCGGTAATTAGTAATTCCATGTATTCTCCGGGAATTCCCACATCTACTGATAGCGTGTTTATTACTGCAACAATATCTTTCGACAGTACTGCTACTCCAGGAGAAGTATGGGTATATACTAATGCAGTTGGTAATGCACAAATGTTTGATAATGGAACTAATGGTGATGTTATTTCTGGCGATAGTGTATATAGCGCTTATTTACCACCGGGTTCTAATGGAGCTAATGTCGGCTGGTATATCAATGCTAAGGACAATAATTATCTATCAGGAATCAACGATCCATCCGCAGCACCAGGAACAGTATATTATTATCCGATTAGGAATAATCCGACTATTGAACCAATCCAAACTGTTCGGAATGCAACTAATGGTACTAATCATATTGTTCGTGGTAGAGTAATCGCCGCACCGGGTAACATCGCTTCTACGGGTAATATGTATATCCAAGATACCAGTGGTGGTATTAAAATTTACGGTTCCAAAATGCGGTCATTAGCTGAGGGTGACCAAGTTACGGTTATGGGCACCTTAGCTTCTTATAGTGGTGAAAAAGAGTTGGATGTAACTCCGACAGCTACCGAAAATGCGGTTAATAAAGACACCGCTATTACGGTTACAACACCGACTGCAAAAAATATTACCACTGCAACTTTGAATACCGATTCAACGATTCAAGCGACTTTAGTCAAGTTAACTAATGTTGGGTATGCTACAGGCTGGTCTTGGGATTCGGTAATATCAAATAGCCAGACTAAGGTTGATGACGGTAGTGGTGCAACCATAATGTATATTTATGGTGCTACTGGAATTACCGATCCGGGTTCTACTCGGTTTGATGTGGTTGGTGTAGCAGCAGCTTTTGGTTCAAATACTGCGCCAACGCGGGAACTGAAACCGCGGCATCAATCTGATTTCACTGCCAATGTAGTTGTCGCACCACCAAATGATATGAACGTAAATCCAGGTGAAACGGTTCAATTCACCGCCAGTGGCGGAACAGAACCTTATACCTGGTCAGTGATAACGGTTAGCGGAACTAATGTAGGCTCTATTTCTACTACCGGATTATTTACTGCTGGACCGGGATTAGGAACCTGTACCGTTCGTGCTACCGATTCAGGATTAAAAACCGGTGATTCGGGTACGATTAGTGTCGTTGCGACTTCTGCTCCGATATATATCGAACCACAAAGTGTAATTAAGGTACGATAAATATCCTTGGAATCGAAGTGGATATTCAAGCCAATCTCGATGGTTTTTCATCGGGATTGGCTTTTTTTATTTACATACTTTTTTTCGTTTTTTATAGAATAGTAATGCTTGATTCTTTTATTAATAATATATTACCTCGAGGAAATATAGTATAATACGTATTATAC
>JBHGBB010000218.1:0-5949 GCA_041946755.1 bacterium
TCCGGAACATGCTGTACCGTCTTATTACTCCCCGCCTTATACCAATACCGCAAATACACTGGCTCATTTGCAAAAACTGACGAATAAATCGGATACATGTTTATCGTCGTATCCCCTAAATTCACACTAAATACTCCGTTACTCACCGAAACTGCTACTCCACCTAACGGACGAGTCCCCGGACTCGGATGGCTATTATCATTGGTCCAAAAATTCGTCGTCGGACTGCTCGGATTATCTAATAAACTAAAAAAGGTTGTCGCCATACCGGAATATGGTATACCATCAACCTCGATATATCCCTGATACTTCATCTCAAACGGTATCCCAAAACTACTGACTACTCCTAAACCAATCAACATCACTACCAATATTATCCTGAACCGGATTTGATCCATACTCCTTTTCCTCCTAAAACAATTTATATAAGATTTATCATATATAGTATCCAAGAATCTCTATGCAATATAGTGAAGGGAAATCAAATCATCCAACGAGGCATTACCTATTGTGAGCAATGACAATATCACCCCCCTGGGTATGAAGAAATAAAATTGAAGCAAAAAATAAAACTGGCAACATTATAAGTCAGTCATAGAATTAAGTCAAATAATTCATTTTTATATTATCTGCATCTGTTAATTGGGTGTCATACCCCAAAAACGTATTAACTGGTATAGTTTCAGCTATCTCGTTATCTAATCTGCAATATCATATATTTCGGGTATTTTACTCGCTACATTTATCTGATGATATATGTCAGTGACTCAAATTTTCAACTTGATATCCGATATTTTTCAGCTGTTTTATAATCTCTTCAATATGGTCTGGCCCCTTCGTTTCCAGTACAAAGTCCACTTCATTTTCACCTAACGGAGTATTCGGGAATTCCCGGTTATGAGAAATATCAAGAATATTCGCACGGCATTCGCCCATCACCGTACTAAGTTTGCCGAGAATCCCCGGCCGATCGGGAATCCGTACTCTTAATTTAGCCATTCGCCCATCTTTCGCCAATCCCCGTTCTATTATTCGAGATAACAGATTGACATCGATATTCCCGCCACTTAAGATACAGACCACATGCTTCCCTTCCAGATGAAGAATTTTATGATTTACTAACGCGGCTAACGGTACCGCCCCGGCACCTTCTGCAACGATTTTCTCGATTTCCAGGAGGAGCAGAATCGCATTGGCGATTTCCTCTTCCGATACTGTCACTACTTCATCGACATACTTTTGAACTAAAGGAAATGTAATATTCCCTACCCGCTTAATCGCAATACCATCAGCGATGGTAGTAGAAGTCCGGACTTCAGTAACCTCATGTTTCTCAATCGACATTAACATAGAAGCAGCGTTTGCCGATTCTACTCCAATTATCTTAATCTGCGGTCGCTGCTCTTTAATTGCCAGTGCGATACCACCGATAAGTCCTCCTCCTCCCACCGGGACGATAATCGCATCTATTGGTATGGGTTCATCAAGGAGTTCTAGTCCGATGGTACCCTGCCCGGCGATAACAGCTGAATCATTAAAAGCATGTATATAAATATTCTTCTCTTGCGCAGCAATATCGAGTGCATGCTGATATGCTTCATCATAGTTCTCACCATAGAGTACAACTTTCGCTTGTTCCCGACGAACAGAAGAAACTTTAATTAATGGTGATCCTACCGGCATAACGATCGTTGCAGGAATCGATAACCTACGCGCATGATATGCTATACCTAATGCATGATTCCCTGCACTTGCCGCAATCACTCCTCGACTTCGTTCCTGTTCATCCAGAGATAACAGTCGATTCAACGCACCGCGCTCTTTAAAACTGCCGGTCATCTGGAAGCTCTCCAGTTTATGGTAGGTATGACATCCGGTAAGTTCTGAGAGAGTATGCGAATACGGACATGGAGTATGCTGAATAGCATCTCCGAGTTGTTTTTTCGCTTGGTTTATATCTGATAAAGTTATCATATGATATATGTTATTTTATTAGTAAGTTATCGTATCACTCTATTCGTCATTAGTCAAATCATGGTCGATTTATTTTATCCCTAACCGTATCCGATAACTCATTATCGCTTTCTGTTTTCCTTGAATTCGATGCATAACCATTTTTTTAAACCTTTTAAAATCCGGTGCTATCTCCTGCGGACATTCTTTTACAAACCGATTCACCGACCCTAAACTGAGAACTAGGCCGATAAACTGTTCTGCATTCATCGATGTTTCATGATGGCTCACTATTTCTTTACTAAACCGGAAATGATTACTACTCCGAATATTAGCCAGATGCTGGTCTTTACTCCATCGACTACCTTCTCTTTCTTCTCCGGTATGTCTCAAATGGAGTTGATTAACTCGTTTGGAGAACTGCCGGAATTCCTGTTCTACTATCCAATCAATCGATGGAGGCCAGTCGTAATCAATGGTAGCAAATATTCCACCTTTCTTTAATATCCGGGCAATTTCTTTTAATGTACTTTTCGGGTTCATCCAATGGAATGATTGGGAGCAGGTAACGATATCTACCGACCCAGACTTCAATCCGGTTCTATGCGAATACCCAAACTGGAATGAAACATTGTTTATCTTTTTATTCCGTTGAAGGTTTACTGAAGCTTGATTCAGCATATCTTGATTTGGCTCAATGCCGATAACTTGTTTAGCATATTTCGACCAGGGGAAAGTCGATATTCCAGGCCCGCAACCGATATCAACCACTACTTTAGGTATTCTATCTAAATATAATAAAATATGGGCTATAACAGCTCTTGGAACTATCGGCCGATAACTCGTATATACCTCAGCAAATCCTGAAAATCGGTTGATATTCTGCATCCAAGTTCCGGATTTAATTAGCTTTATTTGAACCATAATTAAAGACTCCCAAAAATCGCCTGTTTCCGGATAAGTTGTTAATACTATATTCTATCAAAATAGGATACAATTATCATCATATATTTGAATCAAAAAGGATACTATATTATTTATGGCAAAAATCAAAGCAATGGTTATACCCGAACCAAATCAGCCTTTAGAATTATGGGAATTTGATGAACCGAAATTAGACCTAAACTCGATGTTATTGAAAACTATCTATGCCGATGTTTGCGGCACCGATGTTCATCTTTATCATGGGAAATTAGCTGGAGTCCCCTATCCTTTGATTCCCGGGCATATTAGTGTCGGGAGAATCGATAAACTCCGGGGTGTGGTCAAAGATATCGAAGGAAATAAATTCCAAGAAGGAGATTTGGTAACTTTTCTTGATGTACATGCGACTTGCAACAACTGCTGGTATTGTTTGGTTGCAAAAGCCTCTACCCGATGTCCGCATCGGAAAGTATATGGAATAACTTATGGAGTCAAAGATGGGTTATCTGGCGGTTGGGCGGAGAAAATATATCTCAAACCCGGAACCAAAATATTCCGAATTCCAAACAAGGTAACTCCGGAACAGGTAATCACCGCCGGCTGCGGCTTACCCACGGCTATCCATGCAATTGAATTAGCCCGAATCGGATTAACCGATTCGGTACTTATCCAAGGCAGCGGTCCGGTAGGATTAATGGCCACCGCATTAGCGAAACTCTCCGGCGCAGGAACGATAATAACTATCGGTGCTCCGATGAAACGACTCGAAGTCGCAAAGAAACTAGGAACGACTAAAAGTATCGATATCACCAAACATGATGAAAAAGACCGACGGCAGCTGGTATTAGAATTAACCAATGGACGAGGAGCAGATATCGGAATCGAATGTACCGGCAATCCGAAAGCGGTTCCCGAAGGATTAAATTTAATCCGGGATAACGGAATATATATCATTGTTGGACAATATACCGACCATGGCAATATCGAAATTAATCCGCATCTGCAGATTAATAAGAAACATCTAGAAATCCGCGGATGCTGGGGTTCGGATTTCAGCCATGTGTATCGGGGACTACAGGTCTTATCCCATTTCAATCACCACTTTAATCCGGAATTATTTAGAACAAAGAAATATAAGTTGATTGATGCCCAACGAGCACTTGAAGATGTAGAACATTTGAAAGTAACCAAAGCGATACTCAAATTCTAATTGAAACATGCGCATAAAAAAAAGAGGGAGCAGCTATGCTCCCTCTATATTTTACTCGCTCTGATAACCGGAATCAGAATATCTACACTCGGTATTTACTCCACTATTTGGTAATTATGTGCCTGCTGCGTACCAGTCCCGGCATTATAATAATCAAGAGTAGTATTACCGGTGATATGGCATCCGAGAACGATGTTATTAAGGCAGCTGGCATCGCTGATATTTATTCCATAAGCACCATTACTCTTTCCCCGGCTATTGGTGATACTATTACATGAACTCGCTTCTAATTTAATTCCGTCACTAGTATTGAAATTGCAGACATTACCATCCAGCCGGTTACCAGTACCATTTTTGATTAGCATCCCCTGGTATCCATTCGATTTACAAATATTACCGGTTAAAGCACTATCGCTACCGCAGTATTCAATCCCATATTGGGTATTGGATTCACAACGGTTATTCGAAATCATCATCTCATCGACATTAGCGGCTTCCGGATTACCAATGAATATCCCGCTATTACCGTTACTGTAACAAACGTTATTAGTAATTGAATTCCGCGCCGTAGTCGAAGTGCAGTATATCCCGGATTCACCATTATTGCTGCAGTCATTACTATCGAACTGATTGCGCTCAGAATTCTCGTATACATATATTCCCGATCCGCGATTGTATTTACACTGATTATTGGCAAAAAGATTATTATAACAACCATTCATCATAATACCGGCATTATTTGCATTAAGCCGGTTGCCAATAATCATATTATTATCCGAGTTATAGAGCTGCAATCCAGACCATTCATTCTGCTGGATTACATTATTGCGGATAGTAAAATAATCGCAATCATAGAGAGTACATGCATAGTCCATACTCCCTTCGATTATATTATCTTCAATCAAACCACCGATCGAACTCCATATTCGGAACATTTCCATACTTTCAGAAGAAATATAGCAGTTTTTAACTACCACATCTTTGGTATAATTTAATTGGAGACTTTCGTCCATATGACCCGAACTTACAATAGACAGGTTTTCCAGCCGAACATCTTTAATGAACCCGGTGATTTGATATGAAGTGAATAAAGTGTTATTTCCATGATATCTATTTTTTAACATCAGCGTATTAGAACTAGGTACTCCGGTAATTTCATACCATACTCCGCCGAGTTGTATGCACCGGCCAACCATATCGCTAGTCCAAGAAACACTATAACCAGTTATATAATAACTATACGCTTCCGCATAACAACTACCATCTGAATAGGTACCTTCATATCCATCTACATAAATACCGCCGCCCATCATAAATTCATATCCAGTGATAACCACTCCATCCCGACTTTCTCCGATAATCGAAGTACCGTCTTGGGTAATGCGAATTCGATCCCAACTGGCATAGGTTCCGTTTCTGACATAGATGGTTTTCTTACCGGCAGTCAGCGCATCTTGGATATTAGTGTAGTCTCCACCACTTGGAGCGACAATCGCATCATATATCGGTTTTAAAAACTCAGTCGAATGTAATCCATCGAGGGTATCCGCTTCAAGCGCATACGCTACTGATGCTGAACCATAACCGCCAACTAAACTACTTGAAGGAAGCACTCCGGTTAGATTTCCGGCGTTCAGATAATAGCTGCTATCCTGTCCATTGAGTAATCCGGCATCAGCGGTATACCCAACCGTTGCAGAGCCATATATACCGACCATCCGACTCGAAGGTACTACTCCAGTCTGATTCCCGGCATTTAAATAATAGCTGCCATTCTGGCCATTCAACAATCCTGCATCTGCGGTATACCCGGCGGTCGCGGAACCGTATTCGCCAACCAATTGACTCGACGCAATGGTTCC
>JBHGBB010000219.1:0-5893 GCA_041946755.1 bacterium
CGAATCGATTGTTCAAGAGAGTCGAGACCATCCTGAATTAGTCAAATCCATTCGGGTTATACTATACATTTGCAACCATATAAACAAGAAATATTTCAAGCCTGATTTATCTAAGGTTATTTTGAATTTATATATTGAGCTATGATGGTACTAATTATCATAAACCTTCCTCATCCAATCATTTATTTACTTGATTACTATTACTAGTGTATGCCAACTTCAAATAAACTCAAGTATATACATATAATTCTGGAAGATATGCACTTATTGGTCTATTTTATCGCCATTTACTAATCCTGATTAGAACATACAATTTCTAGAGAGAATCAAATTAGGGTATAATATAGTGTTATAACTAAAATCAACATTAAACTATTAATTCTAATTATACTAGGCCTCTATGATAAGAAAGAGTAAAGAGCTTTTGGGTGAAATGATGGTCGATCGCGGTCTGATCACTCATGAACAGATCGAGGAAGCATTACAGGTCTCAAAAAAAACCGGCGATCGCATCGGAGAATCGCTGATTAAACTTGGTTATGCGACTGCTGAAGAAGTATTGACTACTCTTGCCCAACAACTGAATATTCCATTCATCAAACTCAAAAATTATCAAATCCATCCCTCAGTAATTGCAAAAATCCCGGCGAAATTCGTATTCCATTATAAACTTATCCCGATAAAAATTGAACATGATAAAATCCATATTGCGACCAGTGATCCGCTCGATATGAAAACGATCGATGACATCCGGCTGTTACTCACTTATGATGTTGAAACCGCTATTTCCACACCGGAAGATATCGCTGAAGCAATTAAGAAATATTATGGAATTGGGGCGGAAACAGTCCAGCGGATGACCGAAGAGTCGGCTGAAGAAAAGAAGAAAAAGAAAAAAGAAGTTGAAGTTATCGGTACCGAATTAACCGGTGCTGAAGATATCGCCGATATGGCAGAAGATGCTTCGATTATTAAGTTTGTCAACCAGATACTGGCAGAAGCTTTTGCCAGTAGAACCACTGATATTCATATCGAACCGTTTGAAAATGAACTCCGGGTCCGATACCGGATCGACGGTATGCTCCATGAACAGCCGGTACCGGCAGTAATCAAGAAATTCCAGGCGGCAATATGTTCCCGAATCAAGATTATGGCCAATATGAATATCGCCGAACGACGCTTACCGCAAGATGGTCGGATCGAAGTTAAAATGAGTGGACATGAATATGATTTGCGGGTTTCAACGTTACCGACTGCTTATGGTGAAAGTATTGATATTCGGGTACTTGACCGAAGTAGTATTTTACTCACTTTAGAGCAACTTGGATTATCAGGTGAAGGAGTCCATCAGTTTAATTCCATGTTAAAAAAACCGCATGGTGTTATTCTGGTGACCGGTCCGACGGGGAGCGGTAAAACCACTACCTTATATGCCTGTTTGAATAAGATTAACTCAATTGACCGGATGATTATTACTATTGAAGACCCGATAGAATATGAACTCCATGGAATCAACCAGATTGAAGTCCAACCGAAAATAGATTTAACCTTTGCTCGATGTCTACGTCATATTCTTCGACATGACCCGAACGTTATCCTGGTTGGTGAGATTCGAGACCATGAAACCGCGGAGATTGCTATACGAACCGCATTAACCGGTCACTTGGTATTTTCTACCTTGCATACTAACGATGCTTCCGGTGCCGTTACCCGATTGTTGGATATGGATATTGAACCATATCTCGTTGCATCTTCAGTAGAAGGCATGATTGCACAACGGTTAGTTCGAGTTATCTGTACTAACTGTAAAAAAGAATATACGCCTGATAGCCAGACATTATCATTAATTGATACCGGATATGGAACGGATAAACCTGCGCAATCGACCAAACTATATCGAGGTACCGGTTGTGAAGCGTGTCGATTTACCGGGTATAAAGGGCGAATCGCCATTTTCGAAATAGTGCTCTTAACCGATAAAATCAAGAATTTGATTATGCAGCGGGCCCCGGCAAATCTGATCAAACAAGCGGCAATAGCTGCTGGAATGCGACCGCTACGGCAAGATGGCTGGGAAAAAGTGCTAAATGGAGTTACTACTGTTGACGAAGTACTCCGGGTAACTCAAGAAGAAGAATTTGCTGAATAGAATCATTTACCGAATCGGGAAATCGGAGAATGTAAGAATCGATAAAACTACTTTTCTCCGATACTCTCTTTTACTTATACACCGGTTCGTTTTTTATTTTCATGCCGAAATTTACCTATCAAGCGCGAAATAAACAAGCAAAATTAGTTGATGGTACGCTAGAAGCGGATAACCAACCACAAGCGATTGAAAAACTACAAGCGCTTGGCCTGTACCCAATACGGGTGCAAGAAGGAGCTAGTACCCAACGAATAATACCGTCAAAAATCATGGCGGCTAACATTAAATCGTCTTCCAGTCGTTTCCTTTGGATTAAATCAAGTGAAATTGCTAATTTCACCCGACAGTTAGCGGATTTGCTGAGTGCTGGATTAAGTCTGATGAATGCGTTAACAGTTCTATCAAACCAAACCGAGAATCCGAAATTACGCGATATTGTTAAAGCGGTTAAAAATGATGTGCAGAGTGGAAGCACGTTAGCGGATGCTATGGCTAAACATCCGAAAGTATTTAACCAGTTATTTATTAGTATGATTCGCGCGGGTGAAATTGGCGGATTGTTAGAAACCGTGTTACTTCGTCTAGCGGATTTCAGCGAAAAAGAAAGCGAAATGCGTGGGAAAATCCTTTCCGCGATGGCGTATCCTTTAGTACTAGTCATCGTTGGTGTTATAGCCGTTATTTTCTTATTGGCTTTTATTATCCCGCGGTTTGCTTCTATTTTCGAAGAACTGGGAGTAGCGCTGCCACTTCCGACACAAATCCTGATGGTGATTTCTACCGTAATGAAACAATATTGGTGGGCAATATTACTCGGTATTACTATTGTTGGAGTAGCTATTCAGCGGTTTATTAAATCTGCTGAGGGAAAACTACGATTGAATCAAGCGCAACTCCGTATCCCTGTTTTAGGCAATATTATTCGGAAACGGGAAATCGCCCGGTTTGCTCGAACCTTCGGTGAATTGCTTAAAAATGGAGTTCCGATTCTAAATGCGTTACAGATTTCCGCTGATACCATGACCAATCAGTTAGTTGCACAAGAAATCCGGAAAATCAAAACGAATATTAGCGAAGGAGAACGAATTGCCGAACCGTTAAAGCAGAGCGCTATCTTTCCACCAATGGTAGTAAATATGATTGCAGTTGGTGAAGAATCCGGTCATTTGGAGAGTGTGTTAACAAAAATCGCTAATTCCTATGAAGCTGATGTCGACCGGTCACTAAAAATATTCACTTCGTTACTCGAACCAGCGGTGATTCTCTGTATGGCATGCGTGGTAGGATTTATCGCGCTCGCTATGCTCTTGCCGGTGTTTACCATCAATCTTAATGTCGGGAAGTAGTCAGATTGCGAATTTTATATTCCAGATTTCTGTTGGGATATCTCAAATCTTAAACCTTATCTTTAAATATGCGTGGGTTTACTTTATTAGAAGTATTAATCGTATTAGTTATTGTAACGCTTATTGTCGGAATTGCGATTCCGAATTTCCGGGGTGCGTTCGAACAAAGTAAACTTGAAACCGGTACCCGGAGTCTAGCGACTACGTTTGGTTCTGCACAGCATTTATCAGTCATCCATCGATTAATGTTTCAGATCAAATTTGATCTAAATAATCAGGAATATCAGATTGTTCCCGATACCGGTTTTTTAAAAGATAACGAAGATTTGCCGAATTTCGCCCGACGCCATAAGCTGCCTGACGGTGTCAGATTCGGTACGATTAAATTAGATATTCCGACAACACCCGATACTGGTGGTAGCTTAGAGTATCTCGCATTTTATCCTAATGGTAGTAGTGACGGTGCAACGATAACACTCTATGATGATTCCGGTGCGATTATGACAATTCAAGTTATGAAAGCTACCGGATTGGTTAAGGTTATTAACGGACCGCCACCCAATCCTGCATCATCGTCAACTCCACAAACAGAACCCGAAGAAGAATAGGAAAATAATCATTTTAGATTTTACATTTAGCATTTTACCTTTCAACCGATTACAAAATTCTAAATAAGCTACGTTAATTATGCATACTGGAATCGCTCATCTTCCACTTCATTATGGGAAAGCACCGGCTTGGTTATTTTCCCGGATGAAATTATTAGCCCGGGAAATAAGCATAGTAGTGGTTGAGGAATATGGAGCGGTAGAAATGGTCCGGCGGTTATCCGACCCATTCTGGTTTCAGGCGTTCGGTTGCGTACTAGGTTTCGACTGGCATTCTAGCGGTGTAACAACTACCGTTTGTGGTGCTTTGAAAGAAAGATTGAAAGGATTGGAATCTGATTTAGGCTTGTTCGTTGCCGGAGGGAAAGGTGGTACTTCCCGGAAAACGCCGACTGAAATAAGAACAGTAGGCAACCTGATTTCGGTAGACCCGGAACCGCTGGTGTATGCAAGTAAAATGGCGGCTAAAGTCGATAATACCGCGGTCCAGGATGGATATCAGATATATCACCATTCATTTATATTCACCCAAACCGGAACTTGGGCTGTAGTCCAGCAGGGAATGAATGAAACCAATCGCTATGCCCGAAGATATCATTGGTTATCTGAAACCTTGGATGCCGTTACAAACCATACTTTTGTTAACGAACCCCATAATGCGGTTTGTTGCGATAGTCGCGGCGAAACTTTAAATCTGGTGGCACAGGAAAGCGAACCGGCAAGAAAAACCACCACTCAAATCGCTATCGAAAAGCCGGAACAACTACTTCGGGAATTGAAATCTCTCCAGCGATTGGATTTACCTGCCCGGCATCCGGTTTCGGTGACTGATATCAATCCAGACCGGTTGCAGAAGATATTCTTGAAAACCTACGAACAGCAGCCGCAGAATTTTGAGCAATTACTCGGTATCGAAGGAGTAGGTCCGAAAACCATTCGGGCGTTAAGTTTAATTTCGGAATTGGTTTATGGAGTCGCACCGAGTTTCAGAGACCCGGTTCGGTATAGTTTTGCTCATGGCGGGAAGGATGGATTCCCCTACCCGGTTGACCGTAAGAACTATGATCAATCGATAGCGATACTGCATCAAGCGATTAAACAGGCTAAACTCGGTAACCGGGATAAAATGGATGCATTTAAACGACTGCATACGTTTTAAGAATAAAGATTACACTGAGACACTGAGTCTTAGAGTAAAACCGAGTGTGGTTATTTAAATTAATTTCGCTTAATTCGCGGTTAGAAATGCATGGAGTTTAGCGGCAAGTTTTTTTCCGATACCGGGAACTTGCTGAAGGTCTGCAATTGTAGCTTTTTTCAATTCTGCTACCGACCCGAAATGATGGAGTAATGCCAGTTTCTTCTCTTCCCCGATACCCGCCATCTCATCGAGGAGAGATTTGGAGATCCGCTTTTTCCGTAGCTGCCGATGGTAGGTGATGGCAAACCGATGCGCTTCATCGCGAATCCGCTGCAGCAGATGTAATGCTTTACTATCTCGCGATAAGATTATCGGTTCATTCCGAGTTGGAATATAGATCTCTTCCAACCGTTTCGCTAAGCCGAGTATCGGGATTTCACTTAATACAGGCTTAAGTCCTAAGTCTTTAGTCTTAAGTCTTTGAACTTCAGACTTCGGACTTCGGACTTCGGACTGATATTTTGTATATACCCGATTAATCGCATCCAGCGTCGCATGTAAATGGCCTAATCCACCGTCAATCAGAATCAAATCAGGTGTTGCTATCGTTTTTAAGTTTTTCGGTTTTTCGGTTTTTCGGTTCTGCTCT
>JBHGBB010000022.1:0-28958 GCA_041946755.1 bacterium
ATCTGATCCGGAAAAACGAGATGGATATCTGTTCGGTGTCATTATCCGAGATCACCGGCCAATATCTTACCTATGTTCAGTTGATGCAATCGCTGGATTTAGACGTAGCCGGCGAATTCTTGGTTATCGCCGCGACCCTGATTTTAATCAAATCCGCTCGGTTATTACCGCAACTCGACCAACAGCCGGAAGCTGAAGAATTGGATCCGGAAGCGCAGTTACTCGCCCAGTTAATGGAATATAAGAAATATAAAGAATTGGCGATGGAGTTGGATCGTCGCCGGTTAGCGCGGGAGCTGTTATTTATGCGGGATAACCATCGGCTCTATGAATCGCAAGATGAAGAGTTTACCGTCACCGCTACAGTCAACGATTTGTTTTTAACCTATACTCGGCTGGCGAAATTTATGGTGCCGGCAGCGGTCCATGAAATCGATCCGGAAGATGTTACCGTTGAAGCCCGAGTAGACTTCATTCGACAATTATTGAAATCCCATCATCAGTTGAAATTCAGTAATATAGCCAGTTCTATCGTCAGCCGGTTGGAATTAGCCGTAACGGTATTAGCGATGCTAGAACTCTGCCGTCTAAAGCATGTACATTTACGACAAGCACAACTCTTTGGAGAGATTTATATCTCAAAGTATAGTAAACCACCGAAACCAATACCGGAAATAACCCAAGCACCACCAGCAGACGTTCAACCAGAGAGTTCTGCTGAAGGAGCATAATGTGCGTTGTCCGTATTGTCATCATTTAGAAGATAAAGTTATCGATTCCCGGGAGGCGAAAGAAGGGATAGCAATCCGCCGACGAAGGGAATGCGAGAAATGCGGCCGGCGGTTTACTACTTATGAATCGATAGAAGAGATTCCATTGATGATTGTCAAGAAAGATGGGCGGCGGGAACCTTTTATCCGGGATAAGCTGGTTAACGGAATTCAAAAAGCATGTGAGAAACGGCCGATTGCTACTGAAGCGATTGAAACGATGGTAAATGAAATAATCGCTGCGGTCACGAGTACTCTGGATCGGGAAGTAGCTAGTGTTCGGATAGGCGAATTGGTGATGAAACGATTGCGGAATTTAGACCATGTAGCTTATGTTCGATTCGCTTCGGTATACCAGGATTTTAAAGATACCGAAGATTTTTTAAGTGAACTGCAAACCTTGCTTGGAAAAAAGAAAAAGAAAAAAAAAGCTAAATGAATCGGAGGAACTGCATATGCAATCCATAAAAATTTATGATACGACATTACGCGACGGACAGCAGGCGGAAGGGATAACTTATTCTCTAGTAGATAAACTTCGGATCGCCCAGAAATTGGATGAGTTTGGGGTGCATTATATTGAAGGTGGCTGGCCGGGCTCGAATCCGAAAGATGCCGGGTTCTTTACTCGCATTAAAAATATCCCATTGAAAACCGCTAAAATCGCAGCATTCGGCAGTACCCGTCATGCGAAAAATACTGCGGCTACCGACCCGAATATCGTTGCATTATTAAAAGCAGAAACGCCGGTAGTTACTATTTTCGGCAAGAGCTGGGATTTGCATGTTCGAGATGCGCTCCGGGTAACTCCGAAAGAAAATCTGGATATGATTTATGATTCCGTTTCTTATCTCAAAAAGCAAGGGCGGGAAGTAATTTATGATGCGGAACATTTCTTTGATGGATATAAAAGCAATCCGCAATATGCGATTAAGACGTTGCAAGCTGCCAGTGAAGCCGGAGCTGAAGTTTTAGCGTTATGCGATACCAATGGCGGAACCATGCCAGGTGAATTAGCGGAAATAATCCGGAAAACTAAACAGGCGATATCTACTCCGTTAGGAATCCATGTGCATAATGATAGCGGATTAGCGGTAGCGAATTCGCTGGTTGCGGTTGAAGAAGGGGCGGTTCAAGTACAAGGGACGATAAATGGATTCGGAGAACGATGTGGGAATGCGGACTTATCAGCGATTATTCCGAATTTGGTTTTGAAATATGACATCTCGTGTATTCCAAAAGATAATCTAAAAATGATTACCGAAGTATCCCGATTTGTTGCAGAAACAGCGAATATGGTACCGAATGATAAGCAGCCATATGTTGGATATAGTGCGTTTGCGCATAAAGCAGGTATCCATGTGAGTGCTATCCAGCGGAATCCTGAAACTTATGAACATACCAAACCGGAACTGGTCGGAAATATCCGCCGGGTATTGGTTTCTGATCAGGCAGGGAAAAGCAATGTTTTCTTCAAGACTGCGGAATTGGGTATTGCATTGGATAAAGCCACTCCGGAAGCGAAAGAAATCGTTAATCGGATTAAGGAATTGGAAAGTCTCGGATATGAGTTTGAAGCGGCGGATGGTACTTTCGAACTTTTAGTTAAAAAAGCGGTCGGTAAACATCGGTCATTCTTTAATCTAGAAGGATTTAGGGTGATTGTTGAGAAACGAGGGAATAGAATCGTTTCGGAAGCGACGATTAAGGTGCGAGTAGATGACCAGTTTGAACATACTGCAGCGGAAGGTGACGGGCCGGTAGATGCACTCGATCATGCGCTTCGAAAAGCGTTAATGGGCTTTTATCCGCAACTGAAGAAAGTCCGGTTAACTGATTATAAGGTTCGAGTATTAGATGCAAAATCGGGTACCGGTGCAAAAGTCCGGGTTCTGATCGAGTCGACTGATGGGAAAAATGAATGGGGTACGGTAGGTATCTCGGAAAATATCCTGGAAGCTTCTTGGTTAGCTTTGGTTGATAGTATCGAATACCAGCTTCTTAAGGATGAAGAGAAAAAAGGGAAATAAGGTTATTAATGTTAAATGCCAAAGTTCAAATTTCAAATGAATATCCAATTCCTAATGTTAAATTCCAGTATCGGGTTTTTATTTGACATTAAGGCATTGGACATTTGACATTCATTTGTCCGCCTTAGGCGGATTGATATTTGAAATTTGACATTATACTCATACCATATTAAATAATTAACTTCTTGGATTAAAATTATGCGTAATTTAATGATTAGTGTCGCTGGTATCAGAGGTATTGTTGGAGATAATGTAACGCCGGATTTATTCGCCCAGTTTGCGGCAACTTATGGCAGTTTTATCGGTGGGGTAGGGAAAAAAGTGGTAGTTGGCCGGGATACCCGGGTTTCCGGAGAAATGCTGAAATCCGCGGTTATTGCCGGATTGGTTGCAGTCGGTTGCGAAGTTATGGATATTGGGATCTGTCCCACACCAACAGTCGGTATCATGGTTAAGAAACTGAAAGCTGCTGGAGGAATAGTATTAAGTGCTTCCCATAATCCCGCGGAATGGAATGCCTTGAAACTGGTTTGGAACGATGGGATTTTTATGGATGCAGAAACCGGGAAGAAATTCCTGGAGTTGTTTCAAGAGAATAAAATTAAATATGTTCCTTATAATAGATTAGGGAAAGTAATTCAGTATGACCAGGCGATTGACCAGCATATTAATTTAGTATTATCGAATATTAAGCCCAATATCATCAAAAGGAAAAAGTTTAAAGTCGTACTCGATACTTGCAACGGTGCCGGTGCGGTGATTATTCCGAAATTATTAGAAAAGTTGGGATGTAAGGTAACCTTACTCAATAGCGCATTAGATGGCAAGTTTGCCCATAATCCGGAACCGGTACCGGAAAACCTCGTCCAGTTAAGTAAAAAAGTTAAGGCAATGAAAGCGGATTTAGGGATCGCAACCGATCCAGATGTCGACCGGGTAGCGTTTGTTTCCGAAAAAGGGATCCCGATTGGGGAAGAGAACACCCTAGCGTTATGCGTTAATTATCTATTAAAAAAGAAGTCAGAAGTCAGAAGTCAGAAGTCAGAAAAAACGGTTATTGTGGTCAATCTATCTACTTCCCGGATGCATGACGATTTAGCTGACCGATATGGTGCGAAAGTGCTACGAACCAAAATCGGGGAAGCGAATGTCGCCCGGAAAATGGTGACTGAAAAGAATTGCCTTATCGGCGGGGAAGGAAATGGCGGGGTTATCTATCCACCAATCCATTATGGCCGGGATGCAGCGACTGGTATCGGTCTTATTCTTGAATCGCTAGCAACTTCCGGGAAAAAAGTCTCTGAATTAGTGGCTGATATCCCGCAATATCAGATTGTTAAAGAGAAGTTCTCGTATCCACGGGAGCAAATCCCGGCGTTGATCGAAACAGCCAAACAGCAATATAAACAAGAACAGATAAATACACTTGACGGCCTAAAAATCAGTTATGCCGATAGTTGGGTGCATATCCGGTCGTCTGGTACCGAACCGGTAGTTCGGGTTATCGCCGAAGCGAAAACAAAATCAGCGGCGCAGCAGTTATGTAAAAATATTCGGGATTTGGTTTAAAACTTATTATTAAAAATGGTTATCAGGGCATTACGTATACTTTTGGCTTTTTTGACTGCCCTTTTTTCAGATTAAGTTGGATACTTTCATCAATTCTGTAAATTAAATATGTTCTGATTTGCTCGGGGGTATCAGTCGGGACCATCCTTGCAGAAGGAGTCTTCTCTACCAAATTCTCTAAACCATATATATTACCCTTTAGGTCTAGCCGTAATTGATTTAATCGCGTTATTCCTGCCTCCGAAGTATCGTGCGCTAAAGCACCTATACCATTACTTATTATCACAAAATCTCTCTTTCCTTTTCCATTAACAATTAGATTCGTAATATATTGATAAAGGTGAGTCATTACCTCAGTATCGGTTGATAAATAAGGAATTGCATGCATGGCGTGAATAACCATCCCGGCTCGACTGCTTCGCTCTATTCTCTCTTTTTGTGCATCATTTCGTGCCCGGTCTATCCAGTTATTTTGAACGCTTGTGTCTTCTAAGAACTTGAATAAGATAGGTATAGAATCTGAATTCAAATAAGCATGTACACTCCCTTCGAATTTGCCCATTTGGAGGCAACTTAAAAACTGATATACCTTTTCTTCAGTTAACGCGTTTCCTGTTGTCTTGGTATTATATGTTTGTATTTGATTATAATCCTTATCGGAGATCGCTTGGATTTTTTTATCTATCAAATGAGAGAAGTATTTACTGATAGTTCCAGAAGAGTCAACATCTTTAAACCCTTTTAAGGAAGGATTGTTTTCAAGATTTTGCATTGGATACTTTCCATTGTCCAAGTTTTGACGTAAGGCTATTAATCGTTGGAAACCAGCGGTTGAACTATCCTGACCTAAAGCATAGATCCCTGAATAGATAACATGAAAATCATCATAGGTTTTCCCGGTAATTAAAAAGGTTTCAATATCATGATACAGTCGGTCCATTATCGCAGTATCAGTGGATAGCTGCGGTATCGTATACATCGTTCGACTTAGAATATTAAATTTTGCAAAAGGGCACTCTTCTTTTTCTAATCGTTTAATCCAGACTTGTTGAGTAGAACTATCTTCTAATACTTTAAACAAAATCGGAATGGCTTCGGGTGTTTTTGCTTTAATAGGTGCTAAGAGTCCATTTTCATAGTTTTGCCGTCCTGCTTCATCTTTAGGTGTCATTGGCGGGTCTATATATACGATACTAACATATTTATAGATTTGGTCTTCTAGGATGGAATCTGCATGAAGGGTATATGGGAATAATAAACTTATCGTAATAAACAATAGCCATAAATGAAGTATAGGATTCCGCATAAACTTATCCTCACTTTCTAAAATACATCTCGATTGGTATAACACTAGTTACCCGGGTTATATTCAATATCTACGATAAATAAAACGTATGCCGGTTAAACACAACTCCGGTTATTATACACCTATTTCTTAGATAGACCAAGTGAATTTATGTATGGTACACTATAAAACCGAATGCAAGAACGGAGGAACGATAGAACAGAAGAACCATGAAACCGAAAGCTATCTTATTACTTTCCGGCGGGTTAGATAGTTCCCTCGCCTTATTTTTAATGGCTAAACAGGGTATCGATCTAACCGTCCTGCATTTTACTACCTTATTCTGCACCTGCGATAAAAAAGGCGCGGGGTGCGGAGCTACCGCCTATGCAGTAACCAAACAGTTAGGCATCCCGTTAAAAATCATCGATAATACTGCTGAATATCTACCGGTTATTCGGAAACCTAAACATGGGTATGGTTCCGGGATGAACCCTTGCGTCGACTGCCGGATTCTGATGTTCTCGAAAGCTAAACAGGTTATGGAAGAAATCGGCGCTTCGTTTATTGTTACCGGAGAAGTTCTCTCTCAGCGGCCGATGTCCCAGATGCGGCATACCCTAGATTTAATCGAGAGAGAAAGTGGAGTAGTCGGCAAACTGCTTCGGCCATTATCAGCCCAGCATTTCCCGCCAACTGATGCTGAAAAACAAGGACTTATCAACCGGGAGCAGATGCTGGATTTCTATGGCCGGTCGCGGAAACCGCAAATCGCATTAGCTGAACAACTGGGTTTAACTGAATACCCCTGCGCTGCCGGTGGATGTTTATTAACCGATAAGAATTTCGCTGCCCGGTTGAAGGATTTGTTTAATCATAATATTGATAACGTTAATGATATCAAATTGCTGCGAATAGGCCGCCATTTCCGGTTATCGCCGGAAATAAAACTTATTGTCGGGAGAAATGAAGCGGATAACGACCAGATTCAGCAGTTAGCGCAGCCTTCTGATATCCAGTTTGAAGTTTTAGGTACGGGTAGTCCGGTTTGTTTATTAAGGGTATATAGTGAAAGTAGGGGCGCGGTAACCGCACCCTTACTTCTCGCGGCCTCGATTTGCGCTAGGTATAGCGATTTGAAACATGAGGATAAAGTTAAGGTTTCCCATCGGAAAACGAAATCCGAACTGGATGAAACTCAGGAAGTTGTCGTTGAACCGATTTCAGAATCGGTTTTATGTAAGTATAGGATTTAAAATGGGTTGAGTAAGGGCGGGGTTTCCCCGCCTTTTTTAAAGTAGGAGCGGAAAGCTTTCTGCCTCTACAATATCGGAATTAGGGCGAGGTAACCTCGCCCCTACTACAGAGTATATTTTGAATTTGTCTCCGTCGGAGACAAATTCAAAATAGTTATATAACTATAATAAAATTAATTCTATAATGAGGTTATGACCATAAGTTGTAATTTCTGAAGTTGAATTATTGACCATTTGGCAATAATTCAACTTGGATTGATTATGATACCGGGTTATAACCCGAATTGGTCCGACCAATTCGGGTTCAATTCCGTATCAAAGGTGTCTAAAAGTTCTATGGAAAAGGTGACAATAATAGGTGCAGGTTTGGCTGGGTTGGCTAGTGGATACGAGCTGGTTCAGCATAATATCCCAGTCGAACTAATCGAATCCGAGTCGGGAGTAGGTGGATTAGCCGCCAGTGTCCATCATAATGGATATACTTTCGACCTCGGTCCCCACCGGATATATTCCGAATATCCTGAAATCATCCAGTTCTTAAAAGATTTATGTAAAGATGAACTGGTGACTGTAGACCGGCATAGTCGGATTCGGTTACATAATCGGTATTTTCAATATCCATTGCAGTCGAAAGAGCTCATGCTGCATTTATCGCCCTTATTACCGGTAAAATTCCTTGCCAGCTATTTCTTAACTAATCTAAAAGATTGGTTTTCAGTACGAGATGACCTGAGTTATGCCGGCTGGATATCGCATCGGTTCGGAAAAGCTATGTCATCCTTCTTTTTCGAACCTTATGCGCAAAAAGTTTGGGGTACACCGGCAGGAGAATTATCCAGCGATATTGCAAAACAGCGGTTAGCGCAAGAGAATTTAATGGCAACCATTAAAGATATCTTCCGGGGACATAAAAAAGAAGCGGTTAAAACCGCTGTCCCAACATTTTTATATCCGAAAAATGGGATTGGAACCATATCCGATAAATTAGCTGATTATATTCGCTATCAGAAAAGTCAGATTTTGAATAATCAGGTGGTAATCGGATTCCGGAAATCGTCAAATCGTATCGAAAAGATTATTATTGAAGATAAAACCGATAATTCGAAACGAGAAATTGAGGTAGATTCAATCATTTCAACAATCCCGTTACCGATTCTGGTACCGCTGTTGACCGAAGATGAGAAATTAAGAACTATTTGCCGGTCATTAAAATTCCAAAATATTATCTTAGTATGCTTAATGTTTAAAAAGGATCGAGTAACTGATGATACTTGGCTTTATTTCCCGGAAAAACAATATCCATTTACCCGGATGTATGAACCGAAAAACTTCTATACCGGCTTGTGCCCGGAAGGTAAGAGTTCGTTAGGGATCGAAATCACCTGTGGTGCCGATTCATCCGTTTGGTCTGAACCGGATAATGAGATTTACCAAAACCTTGTTCCGTTGTTAAAGCAAGTAGAATTAATTGATAACGAAGAAGAAATCGAAGATTATCTGATGGTCCGGATACCGAATGCATATCCGATCTATGATTTAGCTTATGAGATGAAACTCAATAAACTATTTGAATTTCTCGGGCAATTCCAGAATTTGATTACGACCGGCCGGCAAGGATTGTTCCATCATAACAATCTCGACCATTCGCTGCTCATGGGAAACGCTGCCGCTAAGTATATTGTAAGTAAAAAATCGGGTTCTATAGGATGGTATCAAGAACTATACCAATTCGATAAATTTCGGGTTTTAGATTAGAAAATATTTCTATCAAAAAAAGAGATTTTTTTCTTGAAATATTTTATCTAGTTATGTTACTATGCCATTACGTTTTTATTAATAAGTTTCTACAAATCCTATTCTGTGGATAATCTGGTCGAATAAGTGGAGGAATGAGGGGAGCAGTCTTAACCCAGCCTGGAATAAGGGAATTTAAGATATCTATGAGAAGCAAAAAATAGTTTTGCGATATGCTTCGAATCCTCCGGGTTGCATTAAAATTGCCATCAAGTTGTCGGACGTAAATCGGGCTTTATCATTTCAGGTTTATTTTTTTATTTTTCACGCTGTTAATAGTATCAAAGAGTTAAGTTCAAATCCTATCAATAGCGTAAACCGCATCCTACAGCGTTAACTGCTGGTAGGATAATCGTTCGTCTGACTTCTTTTATCAGCGTAGAACAACCAACTCAACTTAAAAAATCAACTCGGGCGGTTCCGTCTCTAAAGAAAATTCGCCGGTTGAGTGGTAGAATTGTAACGAGGGTAACTCATTCGGTATCATAGGACTCCACGTTTATCCACTGCTGTTAATATCCTGTGGATAACTTTTAAGGGACTTGTGGATAACTTGTTCTTGAAGAATTCTTAACTGGGTATAAGTGGAGGATACATTATGACTGATTGGATTCATGATAATACCGTTTCGCAATCGAGTGATTTATGGAAAGAGACCTTATCGATTCTTGAAAAGCGCATCAGCCAGCAGAATATGCAGACTTGGTTCCAGGCCATTCGAGGATATCAATTTGCGGATAGTCAACTTACTTTGACGGTTCCAAGTAAATATTATCAGGATTGGATAAGTTCCCATTTCCTGGAAGAAATCAGCAGCGCGGTGGAAGAGTTAACCAAACAGCCGGTTTCGGTACAATTTAAAATTGATGAACCCCGGTTCGCTACCATGCGAGATAAAGGACCGGAGATAAAAGAAGAAATGATGCTTCAACCTCGGGAAGAATTAATGGTATCATCGCGAATATCGGAATCGAATGAACCTGGATTACTGTTATCTCGCGGTACTAATTTTGCGATAGCTGACCAATATCGTGGAGAGACATTCGAAAGGAGCAATTTGAACTCGAAATATACCTTCGAAACCTTTGTCGTTGGCGCTAGTAACCGATTGGCGCAAGCTGCTGCACAAGCAGTAGCGCAGAATCCGGCGAGACAATATAATCCCTTGTTTCTCTATGGTGGAGTGGGATTGGGGAAAACCCATCTGATGCAAGCGATTGGTCATTATGTCCGGAAAATAACCCCGCAAGCGAAAGTAGTATATCTCACCTCAGAACAATTCTTGAATGCATTTATTACCTCCGTCCAGCTGAATCAAGTGCAGGAGTTTAAAGCCCGATACCGTAATATCGATGTTTTAATTATCGATGATATCCAGTTCATTGCCGGCAAAGAGCAGACCCAAGAAGTTTTCTTCCATACCTTCAATGCGTTATACGAAGCGCATAAACAGATAGTTATCAGCAGCGATCGGCCGCCGAAAGAGATTCCAACAATTGAAGAGCGGCTCCGGTCCCGGTTCGAATGGGGATTGATTGCCGATATCCAGCCGCCGGATTTCGAGACTAGAGTAGCGATTCTGAAAAAGAAAGCATATCAGGAGCGGTTCTCGATTCCGAATGATGTGACCTACTATATTGCCGAAAATATCACTTCCAATATCCGGGAACTGGAAGGATGCCTGGTTAGGATTGCCGCTTCGGCAACGATTAACGGTCAGCCGATAACCTTAGAAACCGCGAAATCGGCATTGAACCGGCTGCTTACTGAACGAAAAGAGAAGAATGTTGATATTAATATTATCCAAAAGCGGGTCGCCGCATATTATAATATTACTATCGATGATTTATGCGGACAACGGCGGTCGAAAGGAATCGTCCAACCCCGGCAGGTAGCGATGTATCTCAGTCGGAAGCTGACCAATGGTTCATTCCCGGAAATTGGGGATGCGTTCGGCAAACGCGACCATACCACGGTTATTCATGCCTGTAATAAAGTTGAGCAGGATATGGAAACCGATGGGAATTTCCGCCGGGTAGTAGACCATATCATTCAACAGATTAAAGAGTAAAGGAGAGAATTCATTTCAGAATACTCACAACAGACTTTGGAATGAATGAATATATATGAAAACCAAACGAATACTTTATTCTTCACTTGGATTTACTTTGATGGAAATCATGTTGGTAGTCGTTATTATCGCCATCCTCGCTGGATTCATTATTCCGAACGCGGTTAAACAATTACCCGGCGTTAAGATGGACCGTGCAAAAGCGGATGTGGTTAATATCTCAAGTATGTTGGATTTGTACTATATGCATAACGGGAATTATCCTACCACTGACCAGGGATTGCAAGCGTTAATCGAGAAGCCTTCTTCAGCTCCAGTACCAAAAGATTGGCGGGGTCCTTACCTGAAAAAGAAACAGGTTCCAGTTGATCCTTGGGGTAATGAATATAAATATAAATGCCCGGGAGAACATAATCCAGAAGAATATGATATTTGGTCAATGGGCTCGGATGGTCAGGATGGAACTGAAGACGATCTCGGGAACTGGGAAAAAGCGAAAACTTCATCTTAGTTCTTGACTCAAAGTTCAGTCTATTCAATATACCAATTTTGAATTTCAAATTATTCTGGCAAAAAATCCAAAAATCGCTCGGGTTATTGGATGAATTTCTCTGCGATAGCTGCAAATATAACTGGGGAAATCTCTGTTTCCGCAAAGAACGGCCAAACGCGAAACAATGTCCGGAGTATAAAAAGAAGTAGCGAGTAGCTAGTAGGTAGTCGCTAGGGGAAGAAACAAAATTTGTTTCCTAATCCGGTCTATTTTCTACGGACTACGGTCTACAGCCTTTATGCCAAGACCACAACCTGATTTCGATAACCGATTAAGAAAAGTCCTATTATGCCAGGGTGAACCCGACCGGGTGCCGTTAGCGGAACTAATTGTGGATCCGGTAGTCATGCGTGATTTTATGGGAAAAGTTTGCTGGGAACCGAAATTGGTCGACCGATTACCGGACTATCTCGATTTCTGGCTTACTGCCGGATATGATTATCTAAAACTCTCGCCGTCAATCAACCTTAATCCTACCGCAAGAAAACCTAAAGAAGGAGACCGGATTTCGTCAGCCAGCGATACCGATCGGGAACGGGCTTGGGCGACTGAAGGTACCGGATTTATCACTTCTATGCAGGAGTTTGAAGCATATCAATGGCCGAAACCAAACGAAATCGATTATGCGGTATTCGACCGCGTCCAGCCATTGCTACCGGACGGTATGAAAATCATCGGGCAATATGGGGATATCTTTACTTTCGCCTGGGAATTTATGGGATTCGAACAGTTCTCCTATGCCTTAGTTGAACAACCGGAATTGGTTGAAGCGCTCATTAATAAACTTGGAGAAATAGAGTATACTATGTTTGCCACGATGGCAGAAGTTCCGAACATGGGTGCGATTTGGTATAGCGATGATATTGCATATACTGAAGGATTGTTGATTTCCCCGGCAGCGTTACGGAAATATCTCTTCCCCTGGATGAAGAAAATCGGGGAGGTATGTAAGAAAAAGAATATTCCGTTTATCTATCATACCGATGGGGTACTCTGGGAAGTTATGGACGATTTAATCGAGTGCGGAATCAATGCGCTCCAGCCGATTGAACCGAAAGCGATGGATATCCGGGAAGCGAAACAGCGGCTGGCTGGTAAAGTAGCGGTTATCGGCAATATCGATCTGGGCTATACCTTAACCCGGGGGACACCGGAAGAAGTAGCTGCTGAAGTTAAACAGCGGATTAAAGAAGTCGGTCCCGGTGGCGGGTATGCACTGGGGTCATCGAACACTGTTCCGAGTTATGTACCGGTGCAGAACTATCGGGCGATGGTCGAAACCTGCCTCGAATTCGGGAAATATCCAATCCAGTTATAATTCCAAAATTATATCCGACGAAGCCTTGGTGAAGTCGGAACAAAATCCAAAACAAATCGTTTATTCTATAAGTCTCTTTCGTCCGGCTCTTCTAATGGAGGCTTACGTTTTTCTCTAAATGCGAGTCGGATCAAATGTTCACCGCCGGTAGCCAAATATACTCCTATCGTCAGTAATACTAGAGGACCGATAATTCTATTAAAAGATGTAATAAATGATTGGCCATAACTATGATCAAATATATTACTGAGCTTACCCAAAATATTCGATACTGCGGATATACAACATCCGACTCCGATAATGATGAGCGATAAAGGGAACAAGCCTTTTTCCAATTGTATGATATCCCCAAAGGGGATTTCAGTATTAATCAGAATAAACCGTTTGGCCAGATAATCGCTATACCGGAAGAAAAGATACACCAATCCAATCCACCACAATATGCGGATCATAATACCAACAGTATGAATATAGATATTTATTCCCACAGATTGACTAAAGTGAGATATAGCGAAGAATTCATTCACAAACAACGGTAATCCCGTGATGGTTTCTATTAAACAATATATCCCAATCAGTTTAAAAGATAACGATAAAACCTCGCGTTTAGTCATAAGGATATTTTCCTTTCCCTTCGGGACTATGAATTATCAGGTTCAGTAGTATTCGGTTTAATCGGTTTCTCTTTAAACGCAAACTCGACCAACCTTTTTCCGCCGGTAATCAGATACCCGCCGAGAACGAGTAAGATGATTCCGCTAACTGCGTTCCCGAAATCAAATGAGTATATTATCGATTCTAAATTTGTTTGAGATACTCGAACAATAAATCCGGCAATCTCAGGTATCCCGCGGACTAGACAGTATACGCCGAAGATACGTAATGTCAATCGAAATATCGGTTTGTGATATCGATTGATATCGAGTTCAGGTAATTTCGCATCGTCAGGCAGCAAGAGTTCAGTTATCGAATCGCCGAATCGGAAGAAGACATAAGCGAATCCGAGCAGCCAAAATGGGTAGATGATCATTATGATTGAGGTGCCATAAGATCCGAAAACCGCGTCTCTTTCAGGTTGAAATAAGGCTGCGATACTTAAAGCGAATGTTGATAATGATAATATTGCCAGTGAAATAAAGTACACACCTATGATTTTAAATGCGATAGATAAAACATCTCGTTTGGTCATAAACTCGTCCTTTCAGAGTAAGAATTAACATTTATTAAATACTACAATGCCCTCTCAGGTCAAGTCAATCGAAAAATATATATTTGCGAATCAGTAGATATTCAGTATAAAATTTAACAGCAGAAACAGAATTACACAGATGATAGCTAATCTCTCGAATATCATTCGGGTGATTCGTTATCATTCATGGCATTCATAACGCACCTATGTATAAATCAAAAATATTAGTCGTTGATGACGAAAAAGATATCGTTGAATTGATCCGGTATAACCTGGAAAAAGAAGGATATCGGGTAATCGCTGCATTCGATGGAACGCAGGCGATTAAGGTCGCGGAACTGGATTTACCGAACCTGATTATTTTAGATTTAATGCTGCCGGGATTAGGCGGGCTCGAAGTATGCCGAATCTTAAAACAGAATGGGAAAACCGCTGGGATCCCGATTCTAATGGTCACCGCGAAATCGGCTGAAACCGATAAAGTGGTGGGATTAGAATTAGGTGCGGATGATTATGTTACCAAACCATTCAGTCCCCGGGAATTAGTTGCCCGGGTGAAAGCGATATTGCGTCGTACCGGGACGCCGAAATCGGAACCGGCACCCGACTTGATTAAAATTGGGAGCATCAATATCGATTGCGGGAAATATATCGTTTCGGTTAAAGGTAAACCCATCGAATTAACTTCGAAAGAGTTTGAATTATTAAAAATCCTTATTGCCGCGAAAGGAAGAGCGTTAACCCGGGATTATCTGCTCGACCAGGTCTGGGCAATCGATATCTCATCGGATATCGAAACCAGAACGGTTGATGTACATATCGCCCAGTTGCGGAAAAAACTAGGACCTGAAGGGCACCGGATTATCACGGTTAAAAATGTTGGTTATAGATTTGAATGCGAGTAACCGAAAATCTAACCGCAAAGGTCGCTAAGTAGGCGCAAAGATCGCTAAGACACTATATGTTTTCTTTAGGGACTTAGCGTTTCCTTTGCGTTCTCTGCGGTTTGCTTTTAGTATTTACTATAATTCAGTATGAGACTACCAAGTACTTTCCAAAATCGGCTGATTTTAACTTATCTTGCCATATCGCTATTAGTCATCATCTTCCTAGGTATTTTTGTTGATTGGATTTTGGAAAAGGAATCGATTAACCATCTCCGAGACTCGCTGGTATCGCAGGCGAACCTGAGCGCCCAACTTATTGAGATCGCTAAGATCGAGAAGAAAGATATCGAGGCGCTGGATGCGATAGCGAAAAGAATTAAACCGCTGAACCAATGCCGGGTAACTATTATCGCGGCTGATGGTCAGGTATTAGGCGATTCCGATGAACCGAAAGAAAATATTCCGCAGCTGGAGAACCATCTATATCGGCCGGAAGTAAAACGAGCGGTTGCCGGTCAGACCGGCAGTTCGATTCGGTATTCCGATACCCTCAAACAGAATATGCTTTATGTCGCTATTCCGCTGTTTCAATCTCAAATCGCTAATCCTAAATCTAAAATTGTTTCGCCTCCTAGCGGAGCAGTCATCCCTCTTCCCTCGGTTGTCGGTATCCTACGTCTGGCAGTGCCCTTGAAAACCGTAGCGGAATTAAAATGGTCGGTTCGAGGAGTAGTATTACTTGGAGCGGTAATTTCGTTATTATTAAGTCTGGGTATCGGTGTCCTTATCGCGCGGTCGATTACCAAGCCGATTAAAGAAATCAACCGGATTTCAGCCCAATATACCGCCGGTGAGTTTGGAAAAAAGATTTATGTCGATTCAGTTTCGGAAATCAATCAATTAGCAGATATTTTGAATCATATGGCAGACCAGATTCAGTCGAAAATCGGGTTGATTCAGAAAGATAAAAATGAGACTTTAGCGATTCTGAATAGTATGATTGAAGGGGTGATCGCAGTCGGTAAAAATACCCGGGTTATTTCTATGAACCCGGCAGTATCCCGGATATTTGAGGTAAATCAGGAAGATGGTTCCGGGAAGCTCTTAATCGAAACCATCCGGAATAATGAATTGAATGATATCGCGGTGCAAGTGCTCAAAACCGGGCAGAATCTGACGAAAGAGATTCAAATCCTGGTTCCGGTAGAGAAGATAATTGAAATTATGGGATCGCCGTTATTTACCGACCAGGAGATTCATGGCTGCGTTTTGATAATTCACGATGTCACCCAACTCCGGAAACTGGAATCGGTGCGGAAAGAGTTTGTCGAGAATGTTTCCCATGAACTGAAAACGCCGTTAACTTCGATTAAAGGATATGTTGAAACGCTATTGGATGGCGCGATTGATGACCCGGCAAATAGCCGGCGGTTTCTCCAGATTATCGAACAGCATACCAACCGGTTAGCCCGATTAGTAGACGATATTCTCCAGTTATCGGCGCTGGATACCAAAGAACTCCCGATTGAATTTCAGTCGGTATATCTGGAACCGCTGCTAGTCGAGATAATGCCGATATTCAGCCGGGAAGTGAACCGGAAAAATATCCAGGTTGCGATTAGTATCCCGGAATATCTCTCGCCAATAAACGCGAACCGTGAAAAATTGAAAGAGGTATTAATCAATCTGCTGGATAATGCGGTGAAGTTTAATGTTGATAATGGTAAAATCGAGATTAGCGCTGAACAAGCTAACCGGGAGGTAACGGTAACGGTTTCCGATACCGGGATCGGGATTCCGGAAAAAGATATGCCTCGGATTTTTGAACGATTCTATCGGGTTGATAAGACCCGGTCCCGGGAACTGGGTGGGACTGGTTTAGGGCTTGCGATCGTTAAACATATCATTGAACAGCATAACGGAACTATAACGGTTACCAGCGAAGTTGGGAAAGGTACCCAATTCCGGTTCACCCTGCCGAAACGGTAGCGATAAACCGAGGGATGATAGAAGACCGCTCGTTTCACTCGCTAGGATGAAGGAAGTGAATCCTTACCCATTACCCTAATTCTTTTCCATCCCGATAGTCATCGGGATAAATTTGCTAAATAATACTTTCTATTGATTTCAGACCACTTAAATTCGACCCCATTGGGGTTTAATTCAACTTAACCTTGGTTAATCTCCAAGTAGGGGTTTAATTTATTGAATCCGTTCCGAACATGACCTTTTCTCAATTTGACAATAGGTCAACTCGATTCGGTCTCGATTTATCTCCGAATTTGCCCTTGAACCGGATTTAAACCCGAATTGGTCCGACCAATTCGGGTTCAATTCCAGGTTAAGACCCGATTAAAGATAAAAATTAAGGTGTCTATGGCTTATTTGAGATTTAGACACTGTTCACCTAAGGCGGGTTGAAATTTATAGAGTAGGGGCGACTCACCGAGTCGCCCGAAATATCAAGTTGAATTTTTCGCCATTAGCGAAAAGTTCAACCTAGATTGGATTGATGAATCATAACCAATATGAAATCAACAAAAAACAATAATTCTAACCTTTGGTCAGAATTATCTGGAAGTTATTCAGAAAAGATAAAAAATAATAAAATTGCAAACTTTTATTTAGCTATGCTAGAGATAAATTAAAGATATTAACAATTATAATGATAGCAAAAAACTAATATTTCTGTTGACTGCGAATTTGTTTTGCTCTATTAGCTAATTCTTTCGCTTTTTCGTTTTGACCAAGCGCTTTATATAATCTCGCCATATTTTCTAATATAGGCGCTTCCTTGGGATGATTTCGGCCGAGTACTTTTTCCTCAATTACAAGAGCTCTGTAATATAATGGTTCCGCTTGAGTATATTTTCCTTGATCTTGGTAGAACAATGCAAAATTGTTTAGCAATTCTGCAACATTAGGATGGTCAGAACCTAAGATTTTTTCTTTGATTTTCAATGCACGTTGGTAAAAGGATAATGCTAACGCATACTTCTTTTGGTCTTGATACAATAATGCAAGGTTTTGTAATATATTCGCTACCTCTATGCACTCTGGACCCAAACTTTTTTCTCTAATTTTCAGTGCATGTTGGAAAAATGATTCCGCTAGTGTATACTTTTCTTGGTCTTGATATAATGAAGCAAGATTATTTAAAGAATCCGCTACAGGTAAACTATCTAGACCAAAAGCATTTTCTTTGAGTTTTAAAGCGCGTTGGAAAAGAGGTTCTGCTTGCGAATATTTTTTTTGATAATAATATAGTAGCGCAAGATTGTTTAGTGAGGTTGCAATTATTGGATGCTCCTTGCTAAATATATTTTCTCTAATTTTCAACGCTCGCAGATAAAGAGTTTCTGCTGTAGAATAATCTCCGATAAGTTGATGCACAACACCCAATAGATTATCTGCTTCAGCAAGCATTATATTATTGTTAATTTTAACTGCAATATTTTCAGCTTTTTCAGCAGTTTTACTAGCATTGGAATAATCAAATAAATTGATATAGAGACTTGCTATTTGCAAATATGCAGAACATTTACCTAAATCATCAATATCTCTACTATCTATAATCTCTTGCCAAAGCGTGATTGCACTTTTATATTTTAATTTTATTTCAGCTTGTAATGCATTTTTTACTAAAGCTCTTAATTCGGGTCCTTTATCTGGCAATCCATCAAGTTCAACCGAATCAGAACCACGTTTTTGCTCGATGAATTGTTTTAATTCTTCTATATCTGCTTTTGTTGCAAAAGCTGCTAAATCTTTCTTAGTAGCAGGTTGTTTTGATACGAAAAACTGCCAAATTCCCAAGACACTTCCAATGAATCCAATTATTCCTACTATAATCCCAATTCTTACCTTTGTTTTTTTTGATAATCTCTTTCGGGATTTAATAGTAGTATTGATTTTTTCCCTTTTATTTTTTCTAGCCATAAAGCAACTAAAATATTATTAATATTGTTAGTGAATTAATCAGCATTATACTCTTATCTTTTAAGTCATGTCAATATGCGAAATAGAATTGTAGTACATTCAAACAACTTAATATATTTTACCTGGATTTTACATATCCATTATTTCAAGTTAACTTAAAATATTTATAATAGATACAATAACAAAATCATTAATCCCGAGAGTATAATTGAAGGAAAATCATAAACCCTTCGACCTGACTTCGCATTAAATGCTTCGTCGGGTAAACTTTGCTCAGGGTAAAGGAGGATAAAATATGTTCAACAGTATCAAAAAAGTTGTAGCAGTATCAAGTTTAATCGTCGGATTAGTTGGGGTGAGTGCGTTTGCGGTCTCAGGCATGATTCAGATTAAAGGATCGGATACCATGGTTAACCTTGGTCAAAGATGGGCGGAAGATTTTATGAAAAAGTATCCGAATATCCCGGTCTCGGTTACCGGCGGCGGCTCGGGGACCGGTTTCGCCGCGTTAATTAACGGTACCTGCGATATCGCCGAAGCCTCGCGATCAATCGAACCGAAAGAAATCACCCTTGCCCAAAGTAGAAAGATTGTGCCGGTAGAACAGAAAGTAGGTTTAGATGGATTAACCGTCGTGGTCAATCCCAAGAATCCGGTATCCAAATTAACTATCGATCAACTATCGGATATCTTCACCGGAAAAATCAAGAATTGGTCGCAAGTCGGCGGTAAACCCGGAACCATCGTTATCTTATCCCGGGAAGTTAATTCCGGTACCCATGTTTATTTTAAAGAGCATGTGCTTCGTCATGGGAATGCGAAAGGACCGGAAGAATATGCGCCAGATGCCCTCTTATTACCTTCATCGCAGGCGATTGCTGATGAAGTGGCATCCAATCCTAATGCGATAGGATATTATGGTATGGGATATCTCAGCCCGAAACAGAAAGCTATCTTGGTTGCTAAAGATAAAAGTTCTGCATATATCAATCCCACCGTCGACAATGTGATTAATGGCACTTATCCGATATCCCGACCGCTATTTATGTATACCAATGGTAAACCGCAAGGGAATGTTAAACTGTTTATCGACTATGTACTTTCCGCTGAAGGCCAGCAGATCGTCAGTAAACTGGATTTTGTTCCAATAAAACAAGGTGCAAGCAAAAAATAAAAGCTTTAACCGCAGAGGACGCAAAGTAGGCCCGAAGATCGCTAAGTATATATAATTCTATCTAAAATATTTTCTTTGCGGACTTGGCGTCTACTTAGCGCTCTTTGCGGTTTGCTTTTAATATGACAAAATTACGCCAGATAGATGAATATATCATCGAAAAGCTTATCGCCTTAGCCGGGATAACCTCGATTATCCTGGTCGCGCTAATTTTCTTCCTATTGCTAAAAGAGAGTTTATCGCTCTTTACCACCATACCATTATCCGATTTTCTTGGTGGCAAATATTGGTATCCGATTTCCGACCCGGCAAAGTTCGGGATATTGCCTCTCATCCTCGGCTCGATAGTAGTTACTCTCGGTGCAATGGTTATTTCGATTCCATTAGGTATTATCGGCGCAGTATATATTTCAGAGATTGCACCGGATTATATCCGCGAATACCTGAAATCCGGGGTAGAACTTATCGCTGCGATACCCAGTGTAGTGATCGGATTTGTGGGTATCGTAACCATCATTCCGTTGATTAAAAGCATGTTCAATCTCCCGACCGGGTTAACTGCATTAACCGGGTCGGTAGTATTAGCGTTTATGTCGTTACCCTTAATCGTTTCGTTATCAGAAGATGCGATTCGGGGAGTCCCGAATAGTTATCGAGAAGCGAGTCTAGCGCTCGGTGCTACCCGATGGCAAACTATTTATCGGGTAATTGTCCCTGCAGCATTATCCGGGATCGTTGCGTCGATTATGCTGGGTATCGGCCGAGCGGTCGGAGAAACAATGGCAGTGATGATGGTCACCGGGAATGCGGCCGTTATCCCGCAGAGTATCCTGAAACCGGTACGTACCTTAACCGCAACTGTAGCCGCTGAAATGGGCGAAACTGTCCAGAATAGCGATCATTTCTATGGGCTGTTCGCTATCGGTCTGGTATTATTTATCATCGTATTCATGATTAATTTTTCAGCCAGTTTCTTTTTAAAGAAAGTGAAAAGATGAAAAAGCTAACCGCAAAGGTCGCAAAGAAGGCCCCAAGATCACTAAGAGAAACCATAAAATATATTCATTAAGTTTTCTTTATGTGCTTAGCGTCTACTTAGCGTTCTTTGCGGTTAGATTCGGTTTTATGTCTGGAAAACGAACTCAGCAACTAGCGTTTACCATCTTATTCCTCGGTACCATATTGATTCTGGTACCGTTAGGGATTATCGTTTATATTGTAATCAAGAACGGGTTTAGCGCTATCTCCTGGGAATTCTTAACTACCGTTCCCCGGATGGGGATGAAAGAAGGCGGGATATTCCCGGCGATTGTTGGCACTATTTATCTGGTTCTTGGCACGATTATCTTCGCGCTGCCGTTAGGAGTAGCAACCGCGGTATATTTAACCGAATATGCTAAAGATAATTGGCTGAACCGAGTGGTTAGGATAGCAATCATCAATCTTGCGGGAGTACCTTCAATCGTTTATGGATTATTCGGACTAGGATTATTTGTTCTGTTCTTTAAACTCGGTACCTCCATCTTATCCGGGTCGTTAACCCTGGCGATTATGATTCTGCCGGTAATCATCAGTGCGTCGGAAGAAGCGTTGAAAACCGTCCCGGCTTCGTTTCGAGAAGCAAGCCTTGCAGTAGGCGCTACCAAATGGCAGACCATTTGGAAAGTAGTTTTGCCGCAAGCATTACCGGGAATATTAACCGGGGCGATTCTTGGGGTCAGCCGGGCTGCAGGAGAAACCGCACCGATTTTGTTTACCGTAGCCGCGTTCTATCTGCCGACATTACCGAAATCGGTGTTCGACCAGGCGATGGTATTACCCTATCATTTATATGTCATCGCTACCCAAATTCCGGGAATTAAACTTGATGTACAATATGGTACCGCGTTAGTATTAATCATGCTGGTGCTGGGTATGAACCTGACGGCAATCATTCTCCGCGCCAGGTTTAGGAAAAGAAAGAAATGGTGAAATAAGATTACACAGATTTTTTGAACCGATTTCACAGATTATTTTAATTGATATCTGTGTAATCTAATCTTTTTAATCTGTGTAATCAAATCATTATATTTTATGGAACCTTGTGTGCAATCGATAAATCTCAATTTCTATTATGGCGATGTCCATGCATTGAAGAATATCTCGATTGATATATATAAGAACCAGGTAACCGCGTTTATCGGGCCATCCGGCTGCGGGAAATCGACTTTTCTGAGAACCCTGAATCGAATGAATGATATAATTAAAGGCACCAGAGTTGAAGGAAAAGTGCTGGTTGATGGCGAAGATATCTATGGGAAAGAAGTCGATGTAACCGCGCTCCGCCGGAAAGTCGGGATGGTATTCCAGAAATCGAATCCATTCCCGATGTCGATATTTAATAATATCGCGTATGGGTTACGACTGCAGGGAGTTAAAGATAAATATGAAATCAACTCCCGGGTAGAGCAGAGTCTGCATGATGCCGCGTTATGGGATGAAGTGAAAGACCGGCTGCATATTAGCGCCTTCGATTTATCCGGTGGGCAGCAGCAGCGGTTATGTATCGCCCGGGCTTTGGCGATTCGGCCGGAAATCATTCTGATGGATGAACCGGCATCAGCCCTGGATCCGATATCAACCGCGAAAATCGAAGAGTTGATTCAAGTGTTACGGAAAGACTATACGATAATTATCGTTACCCATAATATGCAGCAGGCCGCCCGGGTATCGGATTATACCGGGTTCTTTTTGTTAGGGGAATTGATTGAATACGATTTAACCAAAAATATCTTTACCGCACCGCGGGATAAACGGACGGAAGATTATATCACCGGCCGGTTTGGGTAGGAAAAGCAAACCGCAAAGAACGCTAAGTAGACGCAAAGGGCTCAAAGAGAAACTCAATCCTAGCATTTTTTTATCTTAGCATTCAGGTATCGCTGATGACAGAAAATGAATTATCGAATAATATTATCGGTGCTGCAATAGAAGTTCATAAAGTCCTTGGTCCCGGATTGCTTGAATCGGCATATGAAGCTTCGTTATTGAGAGAATTAGAACTAAGAAAATTACATATTAAATCGCAAGTTGGACTTCCTTTGGTTTATAAAGATGTGAACTGTGATGTCGGATATAGAATAGATTTATTAGTCGAAGATAAAGTTATTATTGAAATTAAAGCAGTTGAAGCCTTAACTGATGTTCATATAGCTCAGGTTTTGACCTATCTGAAACTAAGTAAATGCCGATTAGGACTACTCATTAATTTTAATGTTAAAAAACTAAAAGATGGTATTAAAAGATTGGTCAATCATTTAGAAGATTGAAGTTACCGCGATCTTGGCGCCTTCTTTGCGTACTTTGCGGTTAGGATTTTTGAGGAGATTTATGGAACGAAAATTCGATGAAGAATTAAGAGAACTAAATCAACTGCTATTAAAAATGGCGGGATTGACTGAAGAAGCGATCTATAAATCGGTTGAAGCCTTGAAATCCCGGGACCCGATATTAGCGCATAAGGTTATTAATAACGATGACCAGATAGATGAATTAGAGCTGCTCATCGACGAAAAAGCGCTGGATTTGTTAGCATTACGGCAGCCGATGGCAATCGATCTCAGGTTTATTACTACCGGGATGAAAATCAATGCCGAATTAGAACGGATAGCCGATTTAGCGGTTGATGTGGCGCAACGTGTACTTGAAATAACCCAATTACCATTATTAAAACCGTTGGTCGATATACCGAAAATATCGCAACTTGCGCAGCAGATGGTTAAACAAAGTATCGATGCGTTTGTTAATCACGATGTCGCGTTGGCTAAACAGGTGGTGTTAACTGATGAACAGGCGGATATGTTGCGGAATCGGGTACAGCAAGAATTGGTAAACGATTTTATGGTTAAAGATGGTACCACGGCACCTAGAGCGGTACCGTTACTGTTAATCGCCCGCCATTTGGAACGAATCTGTGACCATGCAACGAATATCGCTGAAGATGTTATCTATATGGTAGAAGCGAAAGTAGTTAAACATCACCCGGAGAAAATATAGTAGACAGTAGTCAGTAAACAGTAGACAGGAATATATTAGATATGGATATTTATACTGAAATAGTGAAAGCAAAACGGGACCGGAAGCCGATTGCATTGGCAGTGGTAACGCAAACCATGGGACCGGCACCGCGGAAAGCCGGATCGAAAATGCTGGTATTCCCTGATGGCAGTATTTTCGGTACTATCGGCGGTGGGATTTTAGAAGATAGAGTGATTAAAACCGCTATCCAGAGTCTACAGGACCATCAGGTGAAATATCTGCGATATAACCTAAACAATGAAAAACCATCTAAAAATACTAACCAGGAGCATCTCGGAATGATTTGTGGAGGGAATATGGAACTCTATATCGAACCAATATTACCGGAACCTAGATTATATCTTTTCGGTGCCGGGCATATCAGCCAATCTTTAGCGCAGATGGCGCATCTGGTAGGATTTGAGATAATCGTAATCGACCCGGATAAAACTTATGCGAACCGCACCCGGTTCCCGAAATCGATTGTACAGCAGGTTATCGTCTCCGGTTTCAAGAAAGCTGTCAATACCATCCAATTTGATGCATCGAGCTATATCGCTATCTTGACCCGGTCGCATGTTGGCGATACCGAAACCTTAACCGCCTGTCTAAGAAAAAGCCGGCCGGTAGCATATCTCGGCATGATTGGCAGCAATCACAAGATTAAAACCGTATTTGCGAAATTAGCTCAGTCCGGGATTCCCAAGAAGACAATAAAACTCGTCCATGCGCCGATCGGATTAGATATCGGTGCCCAAACTCCGGAAGAGATAGCAGTAAGTATCCTGGCCGAATTAATTGCGGTTAAGTATAGAAAATAGAATAGAGATTAACCTTGTTTATCGAGAACGCTACTTACGCTAGCTAGTTCCTACCGCAGCACATAAATAATACCTATTCTCCGAATCCTACCTCCAAACCATAATTTTTATTTGACAATAGGCTAAAAAAGCCGTATATTACTATAAAAATATAGGATATTCTAACCTCTCTATGGAGGATACGATTATGGTTGATAAACGGTTGATTTATCTCTTTAGTTTCATAGTAATGTTATCAATACCATATGCAGCATATGCAGGGGAAATAGTCTACTCAACTTATCTAAATGGATTGTATAGCTCTCAATGCAATGCGATTACGGTAGATAGTTATGGTAATGCGTATATCACCGGATTTACCAACGCCAGCGATTTTCCGGTTACTCTCGGTTCTTATGACAGTACATTTAATGGTGGAGAAGATGTTATTATAACCAAACTTAACGCTGCCGGTACTGCAATAATCTTTTCAACCTATCTTGGTGGGTCTAATTGGGAAGAAGGGAAACATATTACCCTCGATCGTTCCGGGAATATTTATGTCTGCGGATATACCCAATCGACAACCGGTTTCCCAACCACCGTTGGCGCGTATGATCGAACCTATAACGGCGGATACTACGATATCTTCATCAGCAAACTTGATGCTACCGGCTCGAAACTATTATATTCAACCTTATTTGGCGGAGCGCAAGATGAATTTCCTGCTGGTATTGCGGTTAATGACAGCGGTAATATCTATATTGCCGGATATACTTCTTCGTCAACCAATTTCCCGATTACTGCTAATGCTTATGACCTAACGTATAATGGAGGTGGGGTGGATTCGTTTGCCGCGAAATTCTATTCTTCCGGTACCGCTTTATTATACTCAACCTATCTCGGTGGTTCCGGATCGGATTATTGTAACGCTATGGCAATCGATGCTTCGGGGAATATCTATTTAACCGGATATACTTCTTCTTCAACCAGTTTTCCTATTACTCCTGCAGCATATAATACGGCATATAACGGCGGGATTAATGATGTATATGTAACTAAAATAAATCCTACCGGTACCGGATTGGTATATTCAACCTTCATTGGTGGTAGAAGCGACGAATATGTGTATGACCTGCAAGTTGATACTAGTGGAAACGCATATATCTGTGGATATACCAGCTATTATGTTACTCTTGCAAATGGCGCTGAAATGGCGGATTTCGCCTATAACTTTCCAGTAACCCCGGGTGCCTATGATCAGTCGTTTAATGGTATCGAAGATATCTATATCACCAAATTCAATCCTTCCGGTTCGGACTTGGTATTTTCGACTTATCTCGGGGGGCAGAATACCGAAGAAGCATTTTCGTTGGCATTAGATATCGATAATAATGTCTATGTCACCGGGAATACCATGTCATCGGATTTCCCTACTACCCGACAAGCATTTGATACCTCATATAACGGTGGCATGTATAGCGGAGATGCGTTTATTTCGAAATTCAATGCTACCGGATCTAAATTGCTCTATTCGACTTTCCTTGGCGGTTCCTCAGACGATTATGGGAGAGGGGTTGTTGTCGATCATGATGGAAAAGTGTATGCCTGCGGGTATACCGAATCTACCGACTTTCCGGTAACTGCCGGTGCGGTTGATACCACCTTTGTTGGGTATCGCGATGGCTATGTCAGTAAAATCGATTTATCGATTCCCACAATTACCGGGGTGGCGTATAACGATATTGATAGCGATGGAAAAGATGCCGGAGACAAGTTATTTATCCAATTCGATCATCGGATGAAATTAAGAAGTGCATTATCCGGTTATTTTTATCTTGGCGTTCCCGGTGATACGCTAGGTACCGGAGCGACGGTCTCCCTCAATACTGCAAACGATACTCAGGTTATTATTACCTTGGGCACTTCACCGAAACTTACCATTACCGGATTATATGGGACGGGAGCGGTTTCCGGTTCTCCTTCTGGAATCGATATAAACGCGTTCATGCCATCGGGACATATTACTGATATCACCGGATTGGATGCGATTGATGGCGGTATCCTTGGAATTAATGATAGTGGTATTGATATTAAAGCGAATACGATTGGGAAGAGTTATACTATCCCGGCATATAGTGCAGCAACGGTTCAGGTTGATACCAATACCACCGATGCATTTTATACCAAACATAAACTGGTTATTCCGGCCGGTGCCTTAACGAAATCCGCAACGATTTATATCGGTTTCCCGGGAGATACCCACAACCGGTTATCGGCGGTAAAATTAATTCCACCGAATATTTCGTTTAATACTACGAACCCGCCAACGCTATATCTCGAATATAAAGATGCGGATATTTGCCGGGAGTTGGGATATATCGAGCAGGGGATGCGAATCCATCAATGGAAAAACACTAGCCAGGGCTGGGTATTAGCGCCGCAGACATTTGGCCGGCAAGTGCTAGACCTCGGCTATAATCGGGTAGCGGTGAAACTCAATAAATTTAATATGGTAGGCGCGACCGGCAGTTTTGATTTGGATGACGAATCCTCGTTTGCTGCGAACACCAATATCGTTTTTGCGAATATCGCCATTCCGACGGTCGGTGCAATAACCGGGATTTATGCCCCGGTTTCTATAAAAGATTTATCGGAAACAAATAAGTCTGATCCTGCCGATGCAGGAATGATTGCAGAGATGATTAATAGCAATTCTGTTACTTTAACAGTGGCGACTACCGGTATCTATACCAAACATAAACTTACCTTAACTAATTTTACTACCGCATATTCCGGAGTTACGGTTATCTTAGCCCAACCGACGCTTATCGAATATCATGGTTGGCCGAATTATTCGATTCTGAAAGTTATCGCTTCCGGGCAAACTATTCCCAGTGCCATTTTAGCGATGGAATATAAAGATTATACCGACCCGTATAACCAGTTTAAAAATGACGTTATCGGCGGGGAAGAATCGCAACTGAGAATATATCTATGGCGGGAAGATTTAGGGAATTGGAGTAAATTAACCGAACCGCAAACGGTTAATCTGCATACGAATATGGTTACCGCTACATTATCTAATCTAACCGGAACCCAGATTTTTGCCGTTGGCATCGATTCGAGTATGCCGGCAACGCCATATTTAAATACTTATGGCGCGTTTACGATTGATAGTGATCAAAGCCACTGGATGTTTGAGAAATATGCTGATGGAACCGCGCCGGGAACCTTATCCTGGGTAGCGAGTTATACCGGCCGGTCGGGGATAATTAAAATCCAGCAGAGCCCGGGGCAGAAAGGGAAACTTACCCAGGTGTTTTCGGTACCGAGCACCGGATGGTATACTGCCATCGCGAAAGTATGTTCCGATTTCTCGGATATTAGCAAGCATCAGAAAGTGTATTTATATCTACAGCAATTGGATACCGATTATAGTGTTGTCGCTACCGGCAATCAGGTAATCCAATCCGCCGCCGGCGGATTCACCGAATCCGGCCAATGGCGGGAAATGCAGATTTCGTTTTATGCCACTAATACCATATTAGGGGTGCAGGTTATCGGTGTTAATCCAAGTACCAGCGGGATTACCGGCGGAATATATTTTGATGATATCTGGGTATATGCCGGAGGACCGGCTCCAAGCCAGACCATAGCCTTGAACAATCCGAGTTTTACTTCCGATACTTCCGGCTGGATGGCGCAAGTTTATGCTGATGGAACCGGACTTGGTACCTGGAGTTGGGTTAATTCCTGGTCCGGGCATAATGGAGCGCTCAAAGGAGTTCAGACTTCTAACCAGAAAGCGAAATGGAGCCAGTTGGTTGCATTTCCGGATGATGATGAGATGGCACTCGGGTCGGTTTGGGTATATAGTGCAGCAACGACGAAAACAGAAACCCAGAAAATATATTTGTATCTCTATAGCCATGATGCTTCGTATGGGAAAATTATCGAAAGTGGAAGTGCGATATATCAAGGCGCGAAATGGACTCCGGGAGTATGGCAGCAGTTGCAGTTTGGGTATACTCCATATACCTTATATAATTCGGTGCAATTGGTCGGTATCAATCCTTCCGGCAGACCGACGGAAACGATTTATTTCGATGAGGTGGTAGTGAAACAGGATTAGCTTCGCTTGTAGGGGCGGGGTCACCCCGCCCTGTATCTATTATTTTCGAGCAGAAAATATTCTGCACCTACCAAAGATCAGGGCGAGGGAACCTCGCCCCTACTCTATGGTCTACTGGTTTATTGATATAAC
>JBHGBB010000220.1:0-5890 GCA_041946755.1 bacterium
TAAAATCAATTGTTTAATTTTATATAAAATATACTGCGGCCGCAAATAAAATTCCTGTCTTGCCCGGTCGCAGAATTCGACTAGTTCTGTACTATTGATTCCGGGAAGATTAATAACACAATTATGCAACCCTTCATCGGTTAGCCATAATTTATAATTTTCGGTGGTTAAACATCCTTGCGCTTGATACCATTGATACGCTTCCGTTCCCGGATAGACCATAACCGGGTAGAACTGAACGGTTTCCGGATTCAGCTCTTTCGCATACTGCAGGGTTTGTTGCATGGTTGCTTTCGTTTCTCCGGGATTACCGACCATAAAACAGCCGTGGACCAAGATTCCTACTTTTCTAGCATCACTCATGAACTGCTTTGCCCGGTCAAGGGTAATTCCTTTTCGAATGCGATTTAGAATTTCCTGATTCCCGCTTTCGAAACCAACACATAACTGACGACACCCACCGCGTTTTAAATCCTGCAATGTACTTAGTTCTACTTCCGCCCGTGCGTTCGCGGTCCAGGGTAATGAAATCTTTTTCTCTTGAATTAATTCGGCTAATTCCCGGCATCGGTCAGGGTTCGCCGTTAAGGTATCGTCTTCAAAGAACACCGATTTAACCTGCGGGAATGTGGTCTGGATATATTCCATTTCTTCAACCACATTCGGAATACTGCGATATCGATACTGCCGGCCATTAATCGTTTGCGGATATACGCAAAAAATACAGTTATTCGGACACCCTCGTCCGGTAACGATGGTTACCATCGGATATAAAGCGTTCGGATTAAAATAATCTTCGATATGCAGGAATCGTTTATAAGTCTTGCTAACGAACGGCAGTTTATCTAAATCTTGTATCAGTGGCCGATCCGGAGTACTAATAATATTCCCATTTTCCCGATATGTTATCCCCTGAATCGATTTCAGATTCCGAATTCCGGATTTCGGATTTGAACTCAGATATTGCGCTAATTCGAGGATCGTATAATCATATTCACCGCGAACGATATAATCGAGTTTATCGCTTAATCGGATAGTCTGTTCCGGTAATGCCGAAACATGAGTCCCTACCAACGCGACTATCGTATCCGGTAAAATCTGTTTTAGTTGTTCTGCAACTTCTATATCATTATAAATACTGGGGGTGCTGGTATCAAGAACGATTAGGTGCGGTTGTTCCTGTTTCGCTTTATCCAGTATTTGGATTAAGTCCAATCCGGTGGCAGGCGCATCGATTAGGGTTACCGGAAATCCGTTTTCTTCCAAAACTCCGGTAGCATATGATAGCCACATCGGATAATAGAGGGTCCCGCTTTTCGTCACCGCGGGACTCCGTTGCGGTCGCGAGAACTTTTTTAAATATGGCGGATTCAACATCCAAATTAACATAAAGAAAGTCCGAAATCCTAAGTCTTAAGTCCTAAACCTGTTGTCTGTGGCCTTTTCTCTTCGGACTTAGGAGTATTGACTTAGGACTGGTTTTAAGTTATTTCCCGATATATCCCAGACTGCGCAATCGTTCTTCCATCTCCGGGGTTAATACCGGCCGGTCAGTAATCTGCCTACTTCGTTTGCTAAACTCATACGTCGGTATCTTTTGTATCGGTCCGAAAAGGTTTTGGTCGAACCCTTCTTGAATAACGTTCCCATCCATATCTTCTGCCACCGGTAATCCATAGAGCCATAATAGGGTTGGGGTGATATCGAATATCGATGCCTGTTCGATAATAGTCTTCGGTTTTACCCCTTTCCCGGCGAAAATAATTATACCATCCGGTGCCAGGTAATGGTCAGCGGAAATATAGGGGCCGCCAAGCCAGCCATATACCTTTTCTTTCCAAGCTGGAATCGCATGGAATCCATGATCGGAAACAACAACGAGAATGGTATTCTGATCCATCTGCTGGATATAGAACGCTAATAAACTATCCAGATATTCATAATATTTCGGAATAATATCCTTATATAAAGCAATTCGGTCTGGAGATACACCCCAAAACTCTTGCGGATAAGTATATTTCCAGGTTTTATGACTGACGATATCTCCCCCTTCAAAATAGATCGCAAACAAGTCCGGGTTAAACTGGGGATATAATAATTTCCCAGTGGCAGCCACGAATTCATCCGGCCGATGCGCGAAATTAACCAGCATTTCCTGGATCACGATATCTTGTTTGGTACGCAACAACTGTAGTTTAGAATTGGTTGATAACGCCGGGATGAACTGGATTATGTATGCTGCATTTGCGATAGTATCATAAACAAAATATGAACTAATGGTAGAATATATTTTTTCCGGATATGTTACTTTCAGCGGCCCGTGCTCTTTAACATCCTCAAAATAAGATACCGTAAATCCATTTACCGGCTCTGCAGGATAGGTATCCCACATATTAATGATACCAACTGTACGTTGCTGCTCTCCAACAATATCCCAGACCGCTTTCACCTGCCGATCCGTCTGCTGGTCGGGAATTAATTTACACCATCCGGCACGTTGCATCAGGGTAATAAACCGGAATATTGACGGAGTTAAATCGGTGGTAGACGTTACCGGTAATGTTTCCGGTACTCCGGGAATTCCGGTTATTCGGAAGAATTCATAGATTCCGGTTTTAATTGGTGTTTTCCCGGTAACAATCGAGGTCCAGATAACCGGGGATTTAGTCGGATGCATGGATTTGATATGACCGGCAGCACCGCGGTCGATAAGATACTGCAGATTCGGCAGCTTCCCCTGTTTTAATAACGGATTGATTACCTCCCAGCTAGCTCCATCCCAGGCGAATAAAATGATTTTAACCTTATTCTTTTTGCTGCCGATTGATGCAACCGCTGCGGGTTTTGAAGCCAAGCTATTCTCTTGGGTGGCGGATTGCTGATATTTATGGATTGCCAACGCCGTAGAAATAAAGATAATAAAAATTAATATTCCGGAAATAATATATCCAAGGTATTGAGCGGAATGAATCTTCCTGATTTTAATAGCGTAGATGAGTAGCATTATTCCGGTAATCAGTTGGAGAATAATAAAGGTTTTTAATAGTCCGAGAGAAAGAGGTGGCAGTAAAATTCTGAATTCGGATACCGCACTCCAATAATTCAAGCTCGAGATAAAGATTAAGATCGCTAAGGCACTCCAAAACCATGGGCCGAACCAGGATTTTGCAGGATGCGTTTTCTTTCGGATAAGTCGGATAATCAAGATTATTATCGCGAAGCCGATTCCGAAAATCAGGCCGATAGCAAAAAAAGCCAAACTGAAATATAGGGCAAGCAACATGATGCTGGTGATATGGTGAATAAACATCCCATTATCCAGCACAAATTCCAACCCTTTTAAGACACCGAAGATGCCACCAAGTAATCCGGATTGTATAATGATACGTAAAGATTGTTTTAGCATTAATTATAAAATTGACAGCTTCTTAAAGATAGTCCGAAGTCTAAAGTCTTATGTCCTAAGCCAATTGCTCTTGGTCATTTTTCTTAGGACTTAGGACTATTGACTTAGGACTGTTTTAACGCTATTTTCCAATATACCCCAAACTTTTTAATCGCTCTTCCATTTCAGGATTGAGTATTGGTAATGATTCCGATTTAACCTTCTGCCGTTTGGTAAATTCATAGGTCGGTATCTCTCGAATCGGTGCGAAATATTGAGGATTAAACCCGGATTGTAGTACTTTTCCATCCATATCTTGCGCGACCGGCAAGCCAAACAGCCATAATATCGTTGGGGTAATATCAAATACGGTTGCGTTAGTCAGTTTGGTTTTCGGAATTACCCCTTTCCCAGCAACAATAATAATGCCATTCGGTGCATTCTCATGTTCTGCTGAAATATGCGGGCCAACCCAACTATGGAGTTTCTCTGCCACCGCCGAGATTGATTCCATGCCATGGTCGGATAAAACCAAGAGAATAGTATTCTCATCCATCTGGTTGATATAGAAACCGAGAACACTATCAAGATACTCATAATAGCTCGGGATAACTTGACCATACAGACGCGCTCGTTCTCGAGACACATTCCAGAAATCCTGTGGCTGATAATATTTCCAGGTTTTATGGCCAACGATATCTCCTCCTTCAAAATATACCAGAAATAAATCCGGATGGTATTGTTGATATAATACTTTTCCGATATGTTCTACCGATTTATCCGGCCGATATGCGACATTAACGATATAATCCTGGATTTCTTTATCTAGGTTAGTTTGCGGTAAATGCAACGCAGGATTCTCTTTAAGTGCCGGGATAAACGGAATTAAATCTTCTGTATCAATAAGTTTTGTTGTCGGTACCAGAGACCGAATCGTGGTATAAATACTTCCGGGATAAACGATTTTAGTCGTATTACTCGCAATCATATCCAGAAAATGGGATGAAACCATGAATCCGGCAACCGGTTCTGCAGGATAGGTTTCCCACATATTTATAACCCCTACTGTTTTCCCATTATCTCCGGCAATATTCCAGATCGCTTTCACTCTGCGGTCGGGCTGTTGGTTTGGAATAAGCTTACACCAGCCGAATCGTTTGGCTATCGGAACCACACGCGACATTGAGGTAACCGGTATTTCTTCCGGCACACCGGGTATATGATATAACCGGGAGAATTCATAGATGCCATGTTGCATCGGATTTTTTCCGGTAACGATATCCGACCAGATAACCGGGGTTTTGGTCGGTTCAAAAGTATGTAACGGACCGGAGGCACCGGTATCGATAAGTTTCTGTAAGTTCGGTAATCTCTTTTGCTGTAACAACGGATTGATTACATCCCAGGTAGCGGCATCCCAGGCGAAAACAATAATTTTGGGTTTCGCTATCCTCATTATGTTAACCGCTTCCCTTTGCGTTCTCGGATTGAATATCTTTCAGGGGTTTTTGTTAGGGCATGCCCCGGTATATCAATTCGGATCCCTCGAATTGTTTATGTTTTTGGCATCCGTTATTACTGGCGTATCTTATGTTTTGCTAGACTGGAGGGGGGCACTATATGTCAGATGGATTAACTGAAAGAGATTGCGGCACGCTCATGGCAGCATTGACAAAATGCCAAATACTAAGGGAGATTGTGAAAAACGAGAGATGCAAATGCAAACTCTGCGTTGTTACAGAGGATCATCTGAAAGAGGCGGTCCAGACCGGGCACATTCTTATGGTCCTGCCGTTTGGGTTCCCGGAAATGAATGTTAAAGAAATGGATGAACTTATGGAAAAGTTGCATGATCTGGAACGGCTGGCGTGGCTGAGGGGACAGAAAGGGGCGAATAATCTTGACTGAAAATGAGGATACGCTTTCACCGGAATTTAAAGCATTAGTAGAATTACGGATTGGGCAACTCATTGTTGTAAGCATTAAAACCTGCATGTCTTGTCCGGATCTGAAAACCTGCACTGATTCCAATAAAAAAGCCGGCGAACGTTATTGTAAAAGATTGCAGGATGCAATGAGATTGTTGGGGAACGTATGACTGATAAAATCCACCGCGAGGGTGTCTGCCTTCAGTGCAATACTGTGATCACTACTAATCTGCCCGCTGAATGGGACGAGAACAGGTTTTATTTTGGCAAGCCGGTTTTTACTTGCCCGGTTTGTGGAACGTGTGAGATAGATATGATCAAAAAAGAGGGGGAATAAGTTGCAAACTAAGTTCCCTTTCAACGATTTAGTTTCAGCTTTAAAAGACTTTAAGCTGCCCTGCGCACCGAGCCGGGAGAGCGAGATAGAGTCGAGGCTGGTTCTTTTCCTTGAATCCCGGAGATTCCCCGTTAAAGAGCAAATTAGCTTTAAAACCGGGCGTCTTGATGTTGTTGTCGGTCCTTATATTATTGAAGTTAAAAAGCTCGCAGGAAAAGGAATCGTTGAACAGCTTGACCG
>JBHGBB010000221.1:0-5884 GCA_041946755.1 bacterium
AAGAGCGGGCCGTCGCAGGTGGCGCAGTAGCTCACGCCCTGGCCGACGAGATCGCCCTCGCCGGCGATCAGGCGCGCCTTGGGGATGGGCCGGCCGGTGGCCAGGATCATCGCGTCGCAGGCGATGACCTCTTTCTTGGTGGTCACGTATTTCGGCCTTGACCTGGGGGCCATGGTCGGCGGCACCATCATCACTGAGACCGTCTTCAGCTGGCCCGGGGTTGGTCGCGAGATCTACCTTGCCATCGGGCAGCGTGACTGGCCGATCGTTATGGGCGGGACGATAATCATCGTGTTCATGGTCATGATCATCAACCTTCTCGTCGACATCAGCTACGCGTTCCTCGATCCGCGCATCCGTTACGGGCGTCAGGTAGCGTAAGGACACAGATGACTCCCGGACTTGGCACAGGAACCCCGTTAGGCTACTCGGATACGAATCTTCCCCAGCCGGACGGAACGACTCGCGTGACCACGGACAAGGCTCGGACCTTGCGGGCCGACGCTCTGCGGCGGTTGCGTAAGAACAAGCTGGCGATCGCTGGTCTGGTCTGGATCATCATCGTCATACTCATCGCCATAACGGCAGACCTGTGGGCGCCGCGCTGGCTGGGCGACCCTGTGAAGATCGACTCGGCGACGGCCGCTCAGCAAAGGCTCCTGCCGCCCTCGCTCGAGCATCCGTTCGGCACCGACAAGCTGGGTCGCGACGTCGCTTCGCGCGTGGTATACGGAGCGCGCGTGTCGCTCATCGTGGGAATCTTGGCCGTGGCCATCATGGTCGCCATCGGTCTCCTTCTTGGAGCGCTGGCCGCCTACTATGGGGGCATTTGGGACAGCATCATGCACGAATATATTCTCAATTGCATGATATCAAATTAGTCGGAGTGGTTGACAGTGATATTAATCGAGCAAACCAGATAGCCCAGCAGTACCATACGAAAGCATATCCGACAATAGAACAACTACTTAACCACGAACAAGTTAATGCGGTAAGTGTTGTAGTTCCGACTTCTGCGCATTTTAATATTGCCCAGTTTTTCTTAAATAAAGGTATTCACTGCCTGGTAGAGAAACCGATTACCGCTTCTTTGAATGAAGCAACAGAATTAGTTCAAATATCCAATCAGGAGAAACTGGTTCTCCAGGTCGGGCATGTAGAACGATTCAATGTTGCAGTTCGAGAATTATCGAAATTGCTTAACCAACCTCGATTTATCGAATCGCATCGATTAGCACCTTTCGACCCTCGCGTTAAAGATGTTGGGGTAGTGTTGGATCTCATGATTCATGATTTGGATATTATTCTTGCTGTAGTCGCTTCACCGATAGTAGCAATAGAAGCGGTCGGAGTAGCGGTATTAACCAACCATGAAGATATCGCAAATGCGCATATAAAGTTCGAGAATGGTTGTATTGCCAATGTAACTGCCAGCCGGGTATCGCCGGATAAAATGCGGAAAATCAGAATATTCCAATCGGATGCATATTTTTCGCTCGATTATGCTTTGCCTGAGCTAGAAGTGTATCGTAAAGTTCTTCAAAACAATAAACCGGTGATTGAATATCAGAAAGTGAATGTTGAAAAGCAGGAACCGTTAAGGCTGGAGCTGGAATCATTTTTGTCATGTGTTCGTGCCGGGAAGAAGCCGATTGTTTCCGGAGAACATGGTCGAGATGCTCTCGAATTAGCACTAGAGATCACCCGGTTAATGAGTAAAGGCAGTCCAACATAATTCAGAAAATCTATTTATATCTCCATACATCAGTATGAATCTGCGTATTTTAATTATCGCCGGAGAAGAATCCGGCGACCTTCATGCATCAAACCTTTGCCTGGCATTAAAACAATTAAATCCGGAAATCAAATTTATCGGATTAGGTGGACAGCGGATGCAGGATGCCGGAGTTACTCTCTTACACAATCTGGTAGAACGAGCGGTGGTCGGTTTCTGGGAACCCATTAAACAGCTAAATTATTTTAGAAAACTCATGGCTGAATTAGAGCAGTATGTTAAGCTCGAAAAGCCGGATGCCATTATACTCGTCGACTATCCCGGATTTAATTTACGGTTTGCCGCTCGCATAAAAAAATACCAGGTGCCAATATTATATTATATCAGTCCGCAGGTTTGGGCTTGGGGGCAAGGGAGAATAAAGAAGATCGCTCTATTAATGGATAAAATGTTGGTGATTTTTCCGTTTGAGCAGAACATATATACCCCCTATGGTTTAACGGCAGAATTTGTTGGACATCCCCTTTTAGACGTAATAAAAATAAACCTTAATCGGGAAAAAATATGTCAGAAATATGGGTTAGATAATGCCACGCCAATTATAACCCTATTACCCGGAAGTAGAAAGCAGGAAATTACCACCTTATTACCAATAATGCTTCATGCGGGTAATATTATCAATCAGCATGTAGCGAAAGTGCAATTTGTTTTATTATTAGTCAGAGAAGAGTTTCGGGATATAGCGCAATCCATGATAGCTTCGTCTGGATTGAAGGTAATGATTTGTACCGAAGATAAATATGACATTCGTGCAGCATCGAATATCTCGATGGTGTCTTCCGGTACCGCAACACTAGAGGGGGCAATTGTTGGAACGCCGATGGTAGTGGTATATAAGGTATCTCCGGTAACCGCACTGTTTGCCCGATTCTTGATTCAAATTCCGGATATCGCTTTAGTCAATGTAGTTGCCGGAAGCCGGATTGTCCCGGAATTGGTGCAAAAAGAACTTACTGCAGATAAGCTAGCGCGCGCTACTTTAGCGATACTTACCGATCCTGACCTCACCACTGAAATCAAGCGGAAATTGGAAATTGTTAGAACCCGATTGGGTTCACCAGGCGCATCTACTCGCGCAGCACAATCAATTCTCAATTACCTTGCCCTAAAATAATATACTAGAAAAAAGAGAAAATAAAGGGTAGTACTATTGATTTGAATCGAAGGAATATCGATATTACAATGGAAGATTAGGTTCCGGAATGGAAAACCCGCATAACCAGCGGCCACCAGTCAAGGATAAGAAACCGCATTCTACCAATAACCAAAGATACACGACTCATTACTGTATATCCGAACGCAGCGCCAAACGATACCATCAGGAAAATAATACCCATCCAAGAAACAGCTTTGAGCGTTTTCCCCTGTTCGATTGAGAAGAAGAAATAGATCAATACTGCTACAACGCCTACTACAATCACCAGCGAGTTAATTTCAAAGCTACCTTTGGCAACTAAAGGTGCAATGGTTGCGCTGGTATGTCGAATTAAACTGGCCTGAATTGAATTGGGTACCCCGATACCAGCGGCAGCGCCAATAATGAATGCAATCGGAATTCGGCTTACCCAAGATATCTTTTTGAAGAACCGACTATACATCAATAGACCTAATAATGCGGGGATTAATAGGAGATACTCACCTTGGGTAAAAGATAATGGTCTCCATAAATAAACAATATAGTTTTTTAAAGTAAGTAAAGTAATTACGTTTTCTCGGTCGAAAATCTGATCAAGCAAATTCGGTTGGATAATATTAAAATAAGTAATGCATATCGTATATCCGGCAGAAACCCCAACATAAATATGTTCAGCAAGTTTATATGCCGGATTATCTTTATATAAAAAGCTATAAATAGCTATGGTTAATCCAGCAGCAATCCAGATACCGATTATTTCTAAACCAGTCATAAGAGAATCCGATTCCAGCGATTTATAAATCCGATTAATGCGATATACGAAATCGTAGTAATCGTTTTGTGATTGCTAGAATCACTTTTATTTCTTTTTACCCCGTAATGTAAAATAGCTAATATTGCCAAAAACAATCAGCATAATTATAAAGATATGGATTACTGATTGGCTATCCATACCTTCAGACCCACTACTACGATATCCTACCAACTTCTCGTATTCGGAAGCGCCTTTTAATCCACCAATGATACCGGTTAGTTGCTTGGCCTGCATTGCCGGATAATTTCCCGGTGCCATAACTGCAGTACAACCAGCGCCAAGCTTAATGCCATATCGTTCATAGCCATAAGTAATCCAGTCAAAAACAGTCGAATCGTCATGTAAACAAACGAGATATGAAATATCTCGAAGTGTTTGTATTCCTTTTAAAACCTCTAAATTAAGCGTACTATTTCCATAAAAATCTTTGGGAAAAGTCTTTCGCAAATCGGTGCCAAGTCCAATAATAACCGCATATCCACCGGCTTTATATCCCAAATTAACATAATCTTTACCATTAACTTTACCATACTGTTTACCAATTTGGGTTAGCCATTTTTCGGCTAGACCAGTACCGCTGGCATAATTGGTGACAGCAATCACTCGCAAATTACGGGAGAAACAATGCTTGAGAATAGCGATTGCCATCGGGTCTAATTCCGGAGTCGAAGCGGGCTCATAATCGAAATCGATCATTACTGCACTGCCTGCAGGCAGTTTATCGATTTCATCATAAACACCCCGAACTTCAGCGGTAACGAAAACCGGTAGGTTTAATGGATATATAATGGGTATCGCAACCGCAATAATAACCACTAAAAAGATAATCCGACGATCGATTTTGCCTAATTTACGTAACCAATCCATTTCCTTGAATTCAGATTTCAGATTTCGGTTTGCGGTTTTGATTCCGCAATTCGAAATCTCAAATCTCCATTTGACTTAATCTTTCCCTTGATAAGTTCGTTCAATCCCTAAAATAATACGCAATGAAGTTGCTATTGCACCGATACTAATTCCCATACCGATAGCTCGAGCCGCTGCCATACCTGGAACATTAAGTATCCAACTGCTAACCTGAGTGAACCCGTATGGATGAAGGAAAGACGGCATTTTCTGCCAGAGCATATCACCAAACGGGATTCGGCCAACCATAATTACTACAGCTACAATCAACATAATCGTTGCTTCAGTATTGCGAGCAATAAATGCCCGGTATGCTGCGGAACAGACAAAAAATGCCGTTAACGAAAAAGTCGATGCGGTCAATGGTGTCTGGATATTATTAAACATCCACATGAATGGGGTGCCTTCCTTAATTCCGAAAATAAAACCAATAAGGGTCATCGAGATTAATGAGATATATAAAACCACACTATATCCCCATCCGGCGGAAAGCCGTCTGATTTTAAAATAATGCGCGCGAATTAAACTAACGATTCCAATTAACAGCGCAAATCCGGCGATAAGACGAATCCAAGTAGTTATATTGTTCAAGAGGTCATTGGAAAGCTTTAAGGGAATGAAATACTGCGTAATCATTCCAAATCCAAGAACTAAAACAATGATAGTTGGTAACTGGCGTTTAAAAAAATCCATACGATTTAACTCATTCTAATGCGATAATCAATTTTGTATATATTATCGTACCGTAAAGAATTGGGTGACAACCAACAGCCAATCATTAGGTACAAAATAATGGATGGTTCCGAGGATTGTCCCCAGAACGATAAAGGTTACTAATAAAATTTTTCCGGCATCCTGGCCGCGTAAGCTCCCTAGCAATTTCGGTTCCCGGGATAAATAGGCACTGGCGGCATACAGTTCTTCGCCGATTAAAGTATAGTCACAGGCAACGATAAAGAATGGGAGTTGATATCTCGAATCGGTCCCGGCAACTTGAATGGCACCGGTCGACGCGCCGGTTTCCGCTAAAATAATCGATTCTGCTGCAAAAGTACCCAAGAAGAAATTCGCGGCTGGTTTTTCCCGAACCATAATCCCGTCAACGGCAGCGGTAAATCCAAATTGGTCTTCGGTAACATAATAGATATCATTCGGATTGAATACATCCGGTCTTCCAATATTAATATATGCTTCTCGAACTACTTCCTGACATACCGTCATCGTAATCGAAAAC
>JBHGBB010000222.1:0-5836 GCA_041946755.1 bacterium
GAAGATTAGGAGTTAGAAGATAGAAAAAGCAAACTCACCGCCGGTGAGTTTGCTTTTTTATTCGGTCCATTCGCTCTAATTAGCGATATTCGCTAAATTAGAAGTAATCCATAATATGGGTGGTTCTATCGAAGAACGCCGATTTTAAAAATGGCAGTTTCGATAGGGAAGATATTTCCAGTTTCCCATCAGCAGTTAAATCGTCTGCTACCCGATATCCGGAATAGAGTTCAGAAAATGTCTGGATAGTACAGCTGAATTCTGGAGTATCGGAAGTCTTACTGAGTTTCGCTTTCCCTGATTCGAGTTCGAGTTTCCAGGGCCCTTCATTCCATTTTCCGCAATCGTCTTTAATCGAGAAGGTGATTTTCCCTTTCGCATCTTCCGGATATCCGCGGAGTTCGACCGCTTTCTGCACATCGACTACCCGGAACTGGAATACCGGTTCACTTGTGATTCTGCAGGAGAAGGGCTCCCGCAAATATTTCCATAACACCGGATAGCTGGGAGTATGGATTTGGAACCGGGAAATATTATTCGGCATCTGCTGTAAGAAACCGAAAAATGCTTTATATGCGGTTAGATTTAAACAGGCGAATTCTTTAATCATACATTCATGGCCAAACTCTATCCGATTATGGGTGCATAGCATATATCCGATTCCTTCACTTTTATCTTCGATAATATAGCCTTGCCCTTTATCTTTCATAATCTGGTCGATTTTCTGGGTCCATAACAGTTTGGTCCGTTTAACGGTCAGATTATATTTCTTCGCATATTGGGTATATATCTTATCTAAAAGCGGAATCTCTTTTTCCGGTTCGCAGAATCGGACTAGTTTCTTCTCATCAAACGGCCGGATCGCATCCTGTTTGAACTCCCGGAATACCAGCCGATGCCCGCAAAGCTCCCAGCCGAATTTCCGATAATATGCATGCGAAAATGGATAGAGAATCGAAGTCCATTGTTTATGTTCCCGCATATCCCGGACACTATCGGTCATCAACGCACCGGCATACCCTTTCCCCTGACTATCAGCCCGGGTAGCTACTCCGCCGATACCGCCCATGGGAATAACTTTACCGCCGACCCAGATTTCATAAGGTAGGATCTGAATGATACTAACAATATGTTTCCCTTCAAAAATCGCCCGGGTGTTCGAGAGCACCGATTTCTCCGCCCATTTCTGACCCATTTCCAATCCGGTCTTATAACTATTATTATATATTTCTGCAATCATCTGCCGTTCTGATTCTTTAACCTGCCTGATTACTGCTGCCATTTAAGTTTATCCTTTCTATGCAACCGCGAATTGCACGAATTTAGCGAAGTTCGTTTAATTAGTTTAATTCGCAGTTAATATAGTTTATTTATCTATAATGCTGGGTAACGATGTTTGGCTGATATATTCCCCCATGGTGTACAGATGATTCATATGGTCCTGCGCCTGATCGCCATAAAATCCCCGAACATGGAGCTTTCCTTTATCCGCAGTCGATATCAATTTCATATATTTCCAAGGTTCGGTAGCATCGATATTAGTCGGTGCGGTAGTATCATCAGCGAATCTCTGTTTGATTCCTAAAGTATTAATCAGATAATTGGCGGTCTTGGTAGTGCTCGCATAGGTTATCGGATCGATCTGGGAATGGGTAATCCACATGGTTTTTTTACCCTGCACCGCGTCTTTAGCGAACTTCAGAAACATCTGCATTTGTTCTGCCGGCGGTTCATTAGTAGTAGTATCCAGACCTGCATGTATCGAATCAAGAAAAACCACATCGTTAATCTTTTTATAATATTCCGGTACCTGCAGAATTTCACGCATCGCACCGAACCCGGCACTAAACGAGGCTAGACTGAGCCTTCCCAATTTCGGGTGATGGACGATACTATTCTTATCCAGGGTTTCCAGAACTTGGTTTAGTAATCTACCGAACTCTTTTTTATCCTGATATTTGGCAGTATATACTCCGGATAATCCACCTAAAGATACGGTAACTACTACTGCATTCTTGCCGGTAGCATAGAAATTCTGTTCGACCATCCAACTCGCACCATGGAAATGAATCAGGAGATTAACAATATTCTTTTTCGCATGGTAATAGTCCGGTACATAAATTGTTGCCGGAGGTAACCGAAAATGCTGACCGGGAACAACGATCTTTTGCGGAGCAATGATAATCGGTGGCGGTGGTGGAGCAGGGCTCGTAGTGTTAGCAGCTTGGGTAGTATCGGTAGTCATAGCGTAACCGCTGATTCCAGCAATTAAACTTCCGATAACAACGATAAGCGACACTATGAATATCGCAGTAATCGGATTGGCTTTTATCGCTGTTATCATAGTCTATAAATGAATGGCGTGCCCAGAGGGAGTTGAACCCCCAACCTATAGATCCGTAGTCTATCGCTCTATCCAATTGAGCTATGGGCACGTGGTTAAAGTACTAAGTATCAAGTACTAAGTACCAAACAAAAACGAAGTACTAAACCAAAAGTAAAATAGTTTTGTCCTACTGTTTTTTGGTTTTTTTGTTCTTCCGTTTCCGTTTATTATATCATTGATAAAAGAGAGTCTGCAAGGAAACAAAACGAGAGATGATATGCTATGGCATGTAATAACTATATCCGTTAATTCGTTTTCTTCTATCTGGTTAAGGTATCTTGGATACTCTTATCCCGAAATATGATATTTCTTCAAAAACAGTTCTGCTTTCTTCCTGACCGGAACACGGGAGTTTTTCTCCTGGCGTTTAACAAACGCTATCACCCGTTGGGTATTGGTAATGAGAGAGAAGAACTGGGCAAAAGCGATTATAGCATGCCCGCAAGCGATATTCCTGCATTCCGGAGAAGGTTTCCCTTTATTCTGATACGCTGCTGATTCAACTTTTAATAGCGCAGTAGTAATTCTATCAGCCAACTCCGGTTTGGCAATAGCGATTTTTCCGGAACTACTGATAATATTCGCTGCGGTTATCATTTCGGTACCGGTAATCGGGGCATAATATTTATCGAAAATGCGATTGAATCGATTCTCTTTATCAACCACCGCAAGATGGGAGATGGTAATAATCGCACCCCATTTGAGAATGTTATTGGATGAATCGAGTAGTTCTACAAACCGGGGAAAATATGCATAGAGTAGGTCTGGTCTAGTTTCGCTAATTAACCGGAGAACTTTATCACATCCATATTTGGTATTCGCTTGAGGATTGGTTAATCCAATAAATAGTTCTGGAATATATTGAGGATTCCGAATAATATCTTTTGCTATTATTGTTTTATTAGACCCCTTTCGTTTAATTCGATTGAGAATATCCATAGCGATCACCTGAATATATTATAATATGGAAAGAAATGATAGTATATTATATCATTTATATTATGAAACCCATACAAAATATCATCCAAATTGCCGGGATTAAGGATGCTGATGAAGCACAACTGTTAATTGATGCCGGAGTAGATTATCTTGGATTCCCGCTACGGCTGGAGGTACATCAGGAAGATATATCTGAAGAAGCAGCTGGGAGAATTATTCGCGCGTCAAAACCGTCAACCTATGGAGTGCTGATAACGTATTTAGATAAAGCCAGTGCGATTGTAGCGCTATGTACTCAGCTGGGAACGAACATCGTTCAGCTCCATGGCAGGATTACTATTAAAGAGCTAGCACTTATAAAAGAGATAGATCCAGAAATGAGTATTATTAAAAGTCTGATTATTTGCGGTAATAATCTACCGGACCTGCAAATAGAATTAGAACAATATACTCCATTCGTTGAAGCATTTATTACCGATACTTATGACCCAACTACCGGTGCTTCCGGAGCGACCGGGAAAACCCATGATTGGTCGATCAGCCGAAAATTAGTCGAAGTATCTGCGAAACCGATTATTCTCGCCGGAGGTTTGAATTCCGATAATGTAGCGCAAGCGATCGCAATCGTCCGTCCAGCAGGAGTAGATGTGCATACCGGAGTCGAAGGTCCGGATGGTAGGAAAGACCGGAAGAAAGTTAGCGAATTTGTTATCGCTGCGCGGACTGCTTTCACGAATTCCGTATAGCAAAATAAGATATCAAGCTAAACGGAGCTACAATCGAGATTATCTTTCTTAATCTAAAAATATCACTTTCCCCTTCAAAATTAAATATTAAATATCTTGACTAAAATAAAAATATTTTTTATAATATTGGCGTTTTTGTCTTTTCCTGCAAGAAAAGTTCTTCATCACCGGGGGGGTGATATTATCGGCTATTATTACTGGTAGCACCTCGTTACATGATTTTGTTTCTCTTCACATATTTGCTTTAAGATTCACCATTTCAATGTGTAATTAATCTCATTCAATTTAATTAAGGAGAACCAAGGTATGTATCAAACCTGGTGCAAGGTAATCTTTGTAGCATTGATTATCAGTAGTATCGGCGTAGTCAGTAGTTTTGGAATCCCGTTTGAGATGAAGTATCAGGGATATATCGAGGTTGGCGGTGTACCGTATACCGGTATGGCGACAACCTTTTTTAGTTTATTAGATAGTCCGAGCAGTCCGACGACAAATTATTGGACGAATGACAATAGCCATCCAAGTCCGGGGACCCGGCCGTTAGGTGGGGTGGCAGTAACGGTAACGAACGGGGTTTTTACCCTCAATCTCGGAGATACGACCCGGAATATGTATCCGATTTATTCGTCAGTTTTTGCAAATGAGTCGGTGTATTTACGGTTCTGGTATAAGGCCGGAAGTAATAAGACGGTACTGGGAGTTCCGGATGAGAAGATGGCAAGTGTTGGTTATGCGTTTAATGCGGTGCGGGTAAATGGTCGCGGTCTTGGTCATGGGCTGAATAATATTCCGGTAAATGATTATACACTCAGTACGGGATTAAATGCAGATATGCTGGATAATCAGCAAGGGAGCTTTTATCGGAATGCGAGTAACCTGAATGCGGGAACGGTTCCTTCAGATCGACTGACCGGGAGTTATAGTAATGCCTCAGTCGATTATGCGAACTGGGCTGGGAACGCCAGTAGTGCGGATAATGCGATTAGCGCGAGTTCATCAGGTAACAGCAATTTATTAAATGGCCAGCCGGGGAGCTATTATCTCGATGCTGGGAACTTGACTGGGATCGTTTCTACTGAACGGTTAATTGGCGAATATGGTTCGGCAACAACTGGGTATGCACTGAATGCAGGATTATTAAATGGGCAGGATAGCAGCTATTATCTGGATGCTGGGAACTTGACTGGGATCGTTTCTACCGAGCGGTTAATCGGTGCATATAGTTCCGCAACAGCCGGATATGCATTCGATGCGGAATTACTCAATGGCGAGTCAGGGAGTTATTATCTGAACGCAGCAAATTTAACCGGCACTGTTTCTTCTGAACGATTGATCGGAGAATATGGTTCAGTGACCTCGGGCTATGCCTCAGATGCAGGCCTATTAAATGGGCAAAATAGCAGCTATTATTTAGATGCTGAGAATCTCACTGGTATCGTTCCTACCGAGCGATTAGTCGGTGTATATAACTCCGCGACTGCCGGATATGCCGCAGATGCGGGATTGTTGAATGGACAAAGTGGCAGCTATTATTTAAATGCGGGTAATCTGACGGGAACCATTGCGTCGAGTCAATTAGTTGGCGAATATAGTTCCGCGACAACCGGATATGCCGCAGATGCAGGATTGTTGAATGGACAAAGTGGCAGCTATTATTTAAATGCGGGTAATCTTACGGGAGCCATTGCGTCGAGTCAATTGGTTGGTGAATATGGTTCCGCGACAACCGGATATGCCGCAGATGCAGGATTGTTGAATGGACAAA
>JBHGBB010000223.1:0-5823 GCA_041946755.1 bacterium
TGGCGGAAATCAACAGAAAGTTATAATCGCTCGGGAATTATCACGTAATCCAAAATTATTAATTGCCGCGCAACCCACAAGAGGATTGGATATCGGAGCTACTGAATTTGTTCATCAAAAATTGATTTCGGTTCGAGACCAAGGTGTTGCGGTTCTGCTAGTTTCTGCTGATTTATCGGAAATTATGGTTTTATCCGACCGAATAGCAATAATGTATGAAGGGAGAATCGTTGCGACTGTTCACGCAGATAAAACAAGTGTTCGTGAGTTGGGATTATATATGACTGGAGTAACGAACAAAACTACAGTTAACCAGTACAACGCTTAGTTCAAGTATTATGAAGACTTTGATTAGTTATTTAATGGCGCTGCTCTTGTATATATTTTTTAGTCGCGCAGTTTCTATTCCAGCAGCGTTAGCCCTGCATATCCGAGCAGGGATTGTATTTTGTGCGGTATTTGGTCTGGATTTGTTGCAAATTCCATTGTTTTTTCGATTATACGAAAAAGGATTTCCAAAAATTCCGGTCGTAAAACATTTAATAAAACGACTACCTACTCCAGAACAATTTGAAAAAAGCAAACTGCGTAAGCTAACTCAATCACTTGGCGGCATAGGCGTAATCTTCATATCTGCTATGCCAACATGTGGAGGAGGGATGTGGACAGCAGTACTTCTGGCTCATATTTTAAAATTGAGTAGGAAACAGAGTTATTTTTTTCTCGCGACTGGAAGTTTTATCAGTTGTATTATTTTCACATTAGGTATTGGATTTATATTTAAATTACTCCATGTTATCCCAAAAATATTTTAATAACTGGCATAATTTTGACAGAAGTCTTATTTATATATCCAAAGAAAGTTTTTAATTTAACCATACAAAATCTGACAAATGAAACCGCATATCAGGATATCCAGTCGTATTATAAGTGATGTTATTATTCCGATAATAGCAGTTGTAATCTCACTCATAGTAGGTGGAATATTTATTCTCGTAATAGGACAAAATCCTATTCAAGTTTATCGTTTGTTATTAGCCGGAACATTCGGAACAATATATCATATCAATTGGTATGGTATTGGCCAAGTTTTATTCAATGCAACCCCATTAATTTTTACCGGATTGGCAGTCGCAGTAGCATTCCAAGCAGGTTTATTTAATATAGGTGCTGAAGGACAATTATATATTGGCGCTTTTTTAACAGCTATTATAGCGACTCTGTTAACGACCCTACCCCGTATTCTTGTTCTCCCGGTATGTATCATTGCCGGTTTTGTTGGAGGCGGGATATGGGGTTATATTCCCGGAATACTAAAGGCCAAACTGGGTGTCCATGAAGTAATCAATACCATAATGTTAAATTTTATCGCAATTGCCGTAATCGCATTTTTCGGCGAAAGATTTTTCTATCTATCGGCAACAGTACATACCAGTGAAATAGCCAAAAATGCAATTATTGACCGATTGCAGGTTTGGTTTCCTGTTTTCCAAGGTTCATTAGTTAATGCGAGTTTATTCTTGGCATTAGGGTGTGCTTGTTTGATTCACTTCATGCTTCGTAAAACAAGATGGGGATATGAACTTCGAGCAGTAGGATTGTCCCCAAGTGCGGCTGAATACGCAGGAATTAAAGTTAAACGAATTACGGCACGATCGATGTTCATTAGCGGCGGATTAGCTGGCTTGGTCGGCACTAATTTCGTATTGGGATATAAGCACTTCTTTGAAGATGGATTCTCCTCTGGAATAGGTTTTATGGGAATCGCGGTTGCTTTACTCGGTCGAAACCAGCCAATTGGTATCATCGTCGCAGGATTACTATTTGGTGCGTTAAGTCACGGTGGATTGGTAATTAATACACTGGTTCCGAAAGAATTGATTGAAGTGCTTCAAGGAATCATCATTATCATGGTTGTACTCAGTTCGCAGATTTTCTGGATTTGGCTACGAAAACATAAACATTTATTTCATGAACAAAATACTTGACAAGAATCGATAAACCTGCTATATTTTTACTGGGATTGGGAATTAAGCAGTGAGTACCTTCGATTTTGTTTTTCAATTAACAGCATATTTTACTAAACGAACTTCTATTGAATGACTGTTTTATACCAAAAATAGCAAGTTCGTTTTTTTATTTGTCAAAAGAAAGGAGGGAATTATACCAGTGGCTGAACGAGTTAAAGGCAAAGTGAAATGGTTTAATGATCGTAAAGGATTTGGATTTATTGCGCAAGAAAATGGCGAAGATGTTTTCGTTCATTATAGTGCGGTACAAGGAGATGGATTTAAAACCTTGGCTGAAGGTCAAGCCGTCGAATTTGAAATTGTTAAAGGTGAAAAAGGATTCCAAGCAGCTAACGTTACCAAGGCATGAACAGCATCCTACCTCCTTATTAGCGATAGTAAAAAGTATAAAATGCAGTCGTATAAAGATATATGATCCAAGCGTTTTGGAGATTATCTCGCAGGCTGCATTTTTTATTTGACTAATCTCTCAGAACAGCATAAAATCGTTGTTAAACTAATGATTGAAATTAATACCTGATAGGTTCCCACAATGCTAGATATAAAATTTATTAAAGAAAATATCGATTTAGTTCGAGCTGGTATGGCTCATAAGAACCAGCAAATCGACTTGGATATCGTTTTATCACTCGATGAAGAGCGACGTAAATTATTAACTGAAGTAGAGTCATTAAAAGCACATCGCAATCGAACGTCAGAAGAGATCGCGATCTTAAAACGGGAGAAACAAGATGCTCGGGAACAAATCGAAGCCATGCGTCTCGTTTCCGATAAAATCAAATTACTTGATGAACAAGTACGCGAGGTTGAAGATAAACTCTATCAAGTATTATTAACTATTCCCAACTTACCGCATACTTCAACTCCGATTGGAAAAAATGAACGAGATAATATTGAGGTACGCCGTTGGGGACAAGTCCCTTCATTTGGTTTTGATCCCCTACCACATTGGGAACTTGGAGAACTGCATGATATTTTGGATATGCCGCGAGCGACAAAAATCGCTGGCGCTCGGTTTCCTTTATATAAAGATTTAGGCGCTAAACTTGAACGGGCTTTAATCAATTTCATGCTCGATCTACATACTGCCAAACATGGATATAAAGAAATATATCCTCCGATTCTTGCCAATGAGCAAAGCATGATTGGAATCGGCCAATTACCAAAATTCGCCAATGAAATGTTTAAATGTGAATTAGATGGATATTATCTCATTCCCACTGCCGAAGTTCCACTCACCAACATCCATCGAGATGAGATACTGGATGGAGATATACTTCCATTATATTATACCGCGTTTACTCCCTGTTTTCGTCGCGAAGCAGGGGCTGCAGGAAAAGATACTCGAGGACTAATTAGAAATCACCAATTCAATAAAGTTGAAATGGTAAAATTCGTAAAACCAGAGGATTCTTATACAGAGTTGGAAAAGCTGGTTAAAGACGCTGAAGAAGTTCTCCAACTACTAGAATTGCCATATCGTGTGGTATCATTATGTAGTGCTGATTTGAGTTTTGCTTCAGCTAAGTGTTATGATCTGGAAGTCTGGATACCAAGTTCTGGTACGTATCGAGAAATATCATCGTGTAGTAATTTTGAAGATTTCCAGGCTCGCCGGGCAAATATCAAATTCCGGCGGGATACAAAATCGAAGTTGGAATATGTTCATACCTTAAATGGATCGGGATTGGCTATTGGTAGAACTTTTGTCGCAATTGTTGAGAATTTCCAGCAAGCAGACCGCAGTATCGTCATTCCTGAAGTACTCCGTCCTTATATGAATGGGTGTATTTCGATAATCTTAGAAAAATAATTTATGCCGAAAAAAAGAATTCTGATCGTTGATGATAATCCAGATATCTTACGGATGCTTGAATTATTGCTCGCTGATAAATATGAAGTTATCACCGCACCTGATGGTATGGCTGGATTGGAAAAAGCGTTTAAATATCAGCCGGATTTAGCTATTCTTGATATCATGATGCCAAAAATGAGCGGGTATCAGGTAATTGAAAGTATGAAAAAACATAAACAAATGCAGACCATCCCGGTGATTTTCCTTTCCGCTAAAGGAACTCCTGTTGAAAAAGAATTCGGATTAAAAAAAGGAGCGACGATTTACATGACTAAACCATTTGATTCCGCGGTACTACAGCAAAATGTAGAAATGCTCCTACGGTTTGGGTCTACTGACAAGAAAGAACGACCTGAAATAGATAAGGTTGTTAGCGATGAAACAGCGAAAAAAAATGTTAAATGGGAATAATATCCCGGAGTATATGATTTATGATTAAAGTCTTAGCGATAGATGACCAATTCGATAATCTGGCAATAATCCAAATGAGTTTACAATTAGAAGGGATACAAGTCATCACTTCGGATAATGGACGTGAAGGGATCGAAAAAGCAGTTGCAGAAACTCCTGATGTTATTTTACTCGATTTGATGATGCCGCATATGGATGGCTATGAAGTATATCAACAGCTAAAACGAAAAAAAGTTACAAAGAATATCCCGGTAATAATGTTAACTGCTGTTGACCAGCCGCAACAAATGGAAAAAGCTAAAAAAATGGGGATGGAAGATTATATCACCAAACCATTTGACCCGCTCAATTTAGCTACCCGTATCCGATTCTTCCTAGATAAAGCAAACAAACCTACTGATCAATAAAGGGTTTCTCTTCTTCCTCTATTTTGAACTTATAATTGGTCATCAATATCTTCTATCCTGGTGGCCAACCAAGCTGACGGCCACCCAGTAAATGTAAATGGATATGGAATACTGCTTGCCCGGCATCGCGATTACAATTGAATACCAGCCGATATCCAGAATCAGCTATTTTCTCTTTCCGCGCAAGATCATTCGCAATCAAAACCAGTTTTCCCATTATATCTTTATCTTTTTCTGTCAATGTTAATATGGTAGGAATATGCTTTTTCGGAATAATCTGGTAATGAATCGGCGCTTTGGGCTGGATATCTTTGAATGCAATCACATCAGGATCTTCATAAACTATCTGCGCTGGGATTTCTTTTTTAATGATTCTGCAAAAGATACATACCCGCTCATCCTCAACCAATTTTTGCATAATTGATTTTCTCCTTTGATTGATATTAATCGGTTAATTTTTCACCAAATAAAACATTTTTTTTCAGCTGATTTATTCTCACCGAAATCAATCTATTATAACAGCTATCTTCTCCAGGGAAAACAATGCGCTGATATTGACTGCTTAGTCCGGTTAAATAACCGGTCTTCTTGTCTCTTTTTGATTCTACTAAAACAGGTACGATTTTATTGAGCCATTGTTCCTTATATTGGATTGCAACTACATCTGCTAATTGGCTTAATTGTAATGCTCGTTTCTTGGCAATAACCGTAGGTATTTGATCGTCCATTTTTGCTGCCGGTGTTCCTGGACGAATAGAATATCGAAAAATATGAACTTTTGCAAATTCTAGTTGTTTAACCATATCTAAAGTATGCCGGAATTGTAATTCGGTTTCTCCAGGAAACGCGACGATAATATCGGTAGTAATCGCAATATCCGGGAAATGCGACCGAATTGAATATATCAGGTTTTGATAATCCTGAATAGTATACGTTCGATTCATTCGAGATAATATAGTATTATCACCGCTTTGCAATGGAATATGTAAATGATGACATAATTTCGGTTCTTGTTTTAATAACGCTACTAATTCCGATAACTGGATATCCATTGGTTCTATTGAGGATAGTCGAATCCGGGCTACTTTTTCGATTTTAGCTATTTCTTGAATTTCACTTT
>JBHGBB010000224.1:0-5786 GCA_041946755.1 bacterium
CCATATGTACTATAAAGTATTAAATGCCAGAGATTTTGGCGTGCCGCAGGATAGAAATAGAATGTATATGGTTGGATTTAAGCATCCGGTAAATTATGCAGCAGCGCGTGCAGGAGAAATCCAACGGATTTATCTGAATTCCAAGAAAGCGCAAACTGAATTAGGCTGGAAACCGACCTATGATTTTACTACCGGATTAAAGAAAACCGTTGACTGGTTCCGGGCAAATCCGAATTGGTACGGTTAACCTACTCGAGGCAAAATAGAGAATACATTTACCAAAAGTATATGCAGTGTTTATTCGAAAGGCTCAATTGTAAATGAAAGTAGTATTCTTAGATCGCGATGGCGTGATTAATCAGCGACTGATTGGTGACTATGTAAAAACCTGGGCTGAATTCCGGTTTATCCCTTATGCGAAACGCGCTATCCGGAAATTAACTGAAGCGGGATACCAGATTCATATTGTTAGTAATCAACAGGGGGTCGGAAAAGGATTGATGTCGAAACCAGACCTTGATCTGGTTACCAATCGAATGCTAGCGGAAATCAAGAAGTCCGGTGGAAAAATCACTTCCACCGCATACTGTATCCATACCGAATCGGATAAATGCTCCTGCCGAAAACCCAAACCGGGACTGCTGCTTGGTACCGCAAAAAAATATAAATTCAAACCTTCAGCATGCTGGATGGTCGGCGATGGAGAACGCGATATTATTGCCGGTACTGCGGCTGGCTGCAAAACCATTCTGATTGGAAATATTCGTTTAGCAAGTTCTAAACCGGATTACCGGGTTTCAACCCTTCTTGCTGCAGCGAATTTAATTCTGAATCTCGATGCTCAGTAGTAATAGATTGCCCAAAATAACCACAATCCCTAATATATCATTAGGTATATTTATTATTTCATGATATAGTTTGTTATCATTTTTCATGGAGGACTCAATTATGGCACCAGAAACGGTGAAACGCATTATTCCCTGTTTAGACATGGCTGGAGGCAGAGTGGTGAAAGGAATCCATTTCGAGAACCTACGCGATGCCGGTGACCCGGCAGAAATCGCTGCACGATATAATCAAGAAGGAGCGGACGAAATCGCGTTTCTGGATATCATGGCTACCGTTGAAGGGCGGAAAACGATGGTCGAAGTAGTCAAGAAGACCGCCGCGGTGATTTCAGTTCCGCTGGCAGTGGGGGGTGGAATTGGGTCGATAGAAGATATGCAGAAACTCATCAGTGTGGGAGCGAGTAAAGTCAGTATCAATACTGCCGCGGTTAAGAATCCCGATTTGATTTCCAACGCTGCGAAAGAACTCGGCGCTAAATCATTGATTGTCGCCATCGATTATCGCCGGTCAGCAGCGATGCCTTCCGGTTGGGAAGTGCTAATAAACGGCGGGAAAAAGCCGACTGGGATAGATGCTATCGCCTGGGCAAAAGAAGCGGAATCGCGCGGTGCGGGAGAATTACTTCCAACGAGTATCGATACCGATGGAATGAAAACCGGATATGATCTCGAATTATTGAAAACTATGGCCGAAGCGGTTAAGCTACCGATTATAGCGTCTGGTGGCGCTGGCAACCTCGATCATCTCTATCAAGCGATTGCGGTTGGGAAAGCTGATGCGGTTCTTGCGGCATCAATCTTCCATTTCCGGGAATATACTATCAAACAGGCGAAAGAATATCTTCGGTCGAAAGGAATTTCAGTCAACCTACCGGAAGGGCCGGAGAAATATAACGAAGTTAAACTGCAATAAGAGTATTCATGAAACAGCAGCGAACTCCCATTCGGGTTTATATGCGGGATAAACCGAAAACCTTCTCGCGAGACCTTGATTTGCATCATCATCATATTGACGATGCGTTGCGTATTATTGATAAATATCTGGATACCGCATTTATCTATCAGAAATCACCGGTATATTTGATTCATGGGCATGGCACCGGGAAACTTCGGAAGGCGATTCGCGAATTTCTTTCGACTCATCCGCAGGTAGAATCGTTCTCTTCCGCTCCACCCAACAAATGGGGCGATGCGGCAACAAAAGTTATTATTCATTCACGAGAATAACCTAATCCGATTATGTGGCCTCTACATTATTTTGAATCGAATACACCATTTATCCCCGAATTCGATAACTCTCCCCAATGGGATGGGATGGCGTTTTATCTACTTGCGATGTTAATGTATCTCAGTATTTTATTTTTAACAAACAAGAACCGTAACTTAAGTAAGAATCTGCGCTATTTGATTATCGGAATTGGATCAGTAATAGCTTTTCTTCCAATTACTCTAATTATCGGCAATGTGCTATTGATGAATGTATTTGTATTCTTATCGCTATTCGCTGCAATCATTCATACCTTTTTATACACTATTTATTTGACTTATTATCGACGATTGGAATCTTCGGTGATATCTGCAATTAAAAGGTACCGTATTACCGGTATTGGGATTTTAATTTTGTTATTTTATGGAGTTACGGTTTATGTATACTTTCGGTCATACGCATACTTCCTACCGGCATCTTATCCACCGGCACAGCGAGCCCAACTACGCATGATCCGGCGGATTATCGAAATCGAACCGAACGGACATAATTGGGATAAAGCAAAATTGGTACCGTTATCAGAAGCGCATTTAGCTTGGCAGGGAAAAGAATTAATTCCCGATTCGATTCGGCAGCAATCGGAATTTCTGGGATATAAATATCTCATGCAGCTAAATCAACCGAACCAGAAACTGTATACGCTTGATGTTATTCCGATACAATATCAAAAAGGGATGCACTCTTATCATGTTTATTGCATTAATTCGGAAGAGCTCGCTCGTGATACTACCAGTCCATATATCATATATTGTACAACTATGGCAGACCACGCAGGGAAACCAGCGACAGAACTTGACCGCCATTTTCATGATAAAAGTCTGTGGAAAATGTGGGTTAACCGGTAGGAATAATATTAGTTAAATTGGATAGCATACAGGTCCGCATCGTTCATTACTACTCGTAACCGGATAGGGTTACCTTTTAATTCCGCTAGATTCGATTTGGTTTTCCACACCACTTTTCGATGTAATTCATCTCCATAGATTTCGATACTGTTATTTAATTCATATCCGGGAATCGGTTTTCCAGCACTATCCCGAATCTCGATTTTGATGCTTCCTATCGCCGAAGTTGAATAATTGATATATAAATTATCTCCCTTAAATTTAACCGGTTTGGTAATTACCTCCCCACCGGTATAAGGGGCATTGAGTGAAACGAATCTGTCAATTCGAATTGTCCCTCGTCGCAATTGCGGAACATTACCATAATTTTCCGCCCAATATATCGATAATTCGGTCTTCCCGGTTTGCAGAATGCCCCATGCGGGAGTATTATTACCATGGGCATTTCCCCAATTATTCTGGTCTAGTCCCGGCCGGATATATGCTTCCATAAATGTTCTTGACCAATGGAGCCCATCATAACTGGAAATCAACACCGCATCGGAAACACCATCTATCTCTCGTTCCGGCAGCCCGATTTTCTTCCGTTCCGGAACGAACCGCATCGGGAAGCCCAGGAGTATCTGCTGATTCCGATAATAGGGAATTATTGCATTGGTATAGAAATGTTCGAGTGGGGTATTCCCGAAATCGAGCGGCATGGTTTTCGACCAATGCAGAAAATCAGCAGAAGTCGATCGAGCAATACTTCGTTTCCCTTCTCTTCCGATGCGGAAATAACAGACATATTGGTTTCTCACGGTATCCCAGAACGATACATTCTGGGAATCGAATGCGCCATCCGTAATAATCGGTTTCTCGGAAGCTTTTTTCCAATAAACTCCGTCCGGTGAAATTAAACCGAACAGCATCCGTTTTCGATTCCCTTGTTCATCCGGATAGATATTTAACCCGACCGCTTTATATCTTTCTTCCGGTTTACCTGCCGGGTTAGCGTCTTTAAACGGAGTAAAATTATGGGATTCGCAATATCCTTTGCGTTCGCCGAGCCAAACGATATTATTATTTTTATTTCCGTTATATTCGAACAAACCTAGGTTCGGTCGCTGCCAATGTATCCCATCGCCGCTAAATGCATAACAGCTTACTTCCGGCATAATATTGGTTGGCGAGACTTCACCGCCTCCCCGATAATACATCCGATATCGATCTCCATCCTGGAATAAGGTGATATATCCACTTGCCGGACCTTCCCAGGGTGCATCGAATTGGAATACCATTTCTTGCGGTACTGGCGGATGCATGCGAAAATTAATCTTATCCATGGTATCGATTAACCAGTCATCGGTAAATATCCATACTGCTGACCCGAGATCACGCACCGGAATTGCCGCTTGTTCTTTGCCAAAAGAAATATGGAATAAGAAAATAATACTGCCAACAAAACCAAGGAACACTACCAGCGTTTTTTTTAACATACTATTATTTATGGGCCGCAATAAGAATCGATCTAATGTTTATCATAATCCAAGTATCACCGACTTCACAAGCATAACGTTATAGATGAATACTATATGCGATGCTATAGATAATAATTTTCGATATAGCTTCAGCAACAATAATCGCAACGATAAACCAGATTACTGCTTTCCAACCGGAAACATTACAGGATACCGCAAACGCTCGATACATCAAAGTAATCATCCAGATAACTAAAACCAGGATAACCATACTGATCGCAATCAAGATAATTACTGCTCCGATATTTTCAGTTAAAACTGATACCGCATTCGTCGGAGTAATATTAACCAGTTTCGCAATGAGTCCCTGATATCCGGGAACGAACGCGGTTAATACCATGAATAATGCCGGGAATCGCGCTAACGCTTGGGTACCGAAAACATCGAGCACCCGAAACCGGGTTTTTGAGAGTAGCATGCCGAAAACGATTAACGGAATAACAAACGATACCCAATCGATAATACCTTCTGCCAGACTAAACCAAATCGGAGCTTTCGCCCCCATATGGAAATCGAGTACACCATCGAAATGGGAATTACTGAAATAGCAAAGTAGACCGGATATAACCATGATAATCAATCCGATTCCCATCGCTTTCCCGCCAGCAAGATAATAGAATGGATTAAATAACCAAGTAACTATTTTGTTTTTAGGCTTTTGCGTTTCCATACACCCTCCAGATTTATTTACATTGAAATGAAATTGATGATATATTCCTGGTCTTCCATACTAAATATCGAAAATATCGATTATAATTATTCTTAAATTGGTATAAAAATTGTATGCAATTGTACTCTGTCATGTTATTAGAATTCTTTCGGTTGGGGTGAGAAGGTTTTTATGATTGTAATTTTATTATCAACAAGGGAGTGGCTATTTCCATGAAGAAAGAGACAATCCTGATTCTAGAAATTGATCAAAATGTCACCTGGACCTTGAAAACTCTTCTGGAAAATGAGGGATATCCTGTGGTTGTGGCAAACAGCATTGAAAGGGCCCTAGGAAATTTCTCAAATCTAATGATATCAGGAGTAATTACAGAATACCGGATCGAAAATGTATCTACCCTGGAGGCGATTCGGAAACTGAAGGAAACATTTCCAGGAACTTATGTGATGATGATAACAAATAATGAAACAAAAATGGATGAATACGAAGAAATCATAGAGGCGGGCGTCGATGATTATTTTCTCAAGCCCATTTCAATAAAGAAGATCCTTCTTCATCTTCGAAAGGGCTTGAAATATCACAGCTTTTTTGTCGAAAAAAGCAGACTTGAAAGTGAAATAACAAGACTTCATTCGC
>JBHGBB010000225.1:0-5733 GCA_041946755.1 bacterium
AGAGATTTATCGGCATTCCTCCAGTAGATTGGATCAGGGTCAATCGGAATCCATCTTCCTGATTTATTTTGGATGAATCCAATCGGTTTACCACATTTATTACATGTAGCCATGTCAGCCTCCTACTGTTTCCCATGGCATCCTGCCTGTAGGCTGCTGCTTATTGTCTGCCGGCAGAGTATTATTTTGATGAGAAGAGGAAGCTTCTTGTCTCTGGCTATTGCCGTTTTCTCCTGACCCTTCCTTTTTACTGTCGGCAAAACCTACTTCATTGGCAATAACTTCGGTTACGTAATGTTTTTTGCCCTCATCATCGTCCCAGGTCCGTGTCTGAATTCGTCCGCATACAAAAACCTGCTGTCCCTTCTTGAAATACTTTTCGCAGAATTCTGCTGTTTTCTGCCAGGCAACTATCGGAATAAAATCAGCCTCAGGCTGCCCATCAACCTTGATCTTTCTGTTTACAGCAAGTGTAAACCCTGCAACCGCTGTATTATTTGCGGATGTATACCTCATTTCTACCTCTTTTGTAAGTCTCCCAATTAAACTAACATTATTCATACCGAAACCTCCTGTATATTTATTCATTTCTTGCATATCACGCTTATCTGGCTTCTTTCCCCACTTCACAAACTTGCCGCAATCCCGGCAGTCGAGCCGGGAATAATGGACATATCCCGCCGGCATTATGGTTTCTTTCAAATCTATACTGCCGCAAGATTTACAGCATTCACTCACTCAAATCACTTCCTAACATGCTTTACTGCTTAAAAATTCAACCCAATCAAATGTAGCCAGCGCGCACCTTATGTCAATATTAGCTCCCTTGAATCTGGTTTCCATTGAGGTGCTCGGAATTTGTTTTAGTGGTTCCCACTCAAGATATTTGATTTCTGTTATGGGGTTTTTGTTGATATCATAACCGCTTCTCATGTCAGCCTTTGTAACCTTTATAATTTCATGGTCACATGTGACCTTTTGTCTAATTACCCATATCTCGCCCGTATACTCTGCATCCGGCACATACGGACTAATTGCTACACTATTTAGCAGGTTTGAGGGTTTTATTGCCGATTCGTCTATACTGTAAATATGCAATAAGGGGAACACATTTAATTGTTCTGATATAAAAAGTAAATTCTTCAATGCTCTCCCACCATGAGGCATAGCAGTTAAGGCTTTTTCTATCGTTGTAGCAAAGCATATTCTTTTGATAGTATTATTTTCATTATCAGCCCTTTGTTTCGGAATTCTCGGATATAGTGTTCGACTTTTTAATTTTACAAATGAAACATGGTACAACATCCCTACCTCCTGCTTCCTCTCACCTTAGGCCCTCCCACAACCTCGCAGCTAAGCTCGTGATATACCTTTACCCGCTCCCGGCCCCACTTTTTACATGCCGATACCTTGCTGTCCCATAAATCGTATACTACAGGCTGAGACTTGCCTTCAAAAGGACGCATAACCCTTCCGATTGCTTGCTGTATTGACGTCCTATCCCTATGTGGAGTCATAAGCATCAGTTTATTAAGCCTTGGAACATCAAGTCCGAGCTTCGCGAGCGCATAGGTGGCACAGAGAACATTATATTTGCCTGCCCTCATATCAGCCATTATCTGTTCGCGTTTCTGCTTTGGTGTCTCACCGCAGATAAAAGTTGCGTTTAAGTTATATGTACCAGCAATAAATTTTGCTTCTTCCAGGTGCTCCAGACTATCTCCGAGGCATAAGCAGCAATCGTCCTTTTTAATTTTGAATGCAAAAATATTATTAATAGATGATTTAAGTTTTAAAATAACTAATTCCGAATTTAAAACTAACGCCAGATTTGCTTTTGCATTTCAAACTGAAAAACGAAGACTTATAGAAAGTGTTTTACAAACATCTTTGGCAGTATTACAAATTGGTATTACTCCATTTCATCAAAGAAAAATCAAAGCATTTATTGGAGCCGTATATTTATTGGATAAAAATACTAATAGTTTACACTTAGAATATCAACATACTCTTAATTTAGACATTCCTGAGTCTTCAAGAAATATACCTGTAGGTAAATCTGTTTCTGGTTGGGCAGCCAAGGATGGATGTGTAAAATTAATACCTTTTAAACGTGATTGGGTTCATCATTATGGTGATCTGTTACCAATTAATTCTGCTTATTCAATTCCATTAATTTCAGATGGATTTACATATGGAGTATTAACTATTGGGGTAAGATGTGTATCGCAAACACTAAGGTCAATCGATACATACCCTCTTCGATTATTAGCAAAAAAAATAACTTTTATCTTAATGCACGACCATGCACATTGTATGTTGTATGCCCATGGTTGGAGAGATAATCATATCGTTAAAGAGCAATTATTTTATTTAGCAAATTCACCAACATATAAATGCGTTAGTTTAATTGGTACTTTTAATGGATGGAATGAACAAATAAATATAATGCATAAAGACTCCGGTGGAGATGAATGGGTGTGCTCTTTAGGATTGCCAAGGGGTAATTATTTTTATCGTTATCTAGTCACATTATCTGACGGAAGCAAACAACAGATACCTGATCCAACAAGACCAGAAAAATTTCATGATGTTTTTGGATTACCATGTTCTATACTTACGGTATAAAGGAGATTAACAATGGATATTAATACTACCAACAAAAATAAACTACCATATGCAATAGAAAAAAAAGAACCAGAATACTATAGAAAATATCTCAATGGAGAAATAACAGCAGAAGAATATAAAAATCATGCAATAAATGATTCCCTTCTAACTTTCCCTATATTAATATTTAGATGCGGATGTGATTTTATTTTCTGCATTCGCGAATTTATTATTATATTAGGTAAAAAAGTGCGTTTACTAATAGTCAATTTAACTAATACTAATAAATCTTAAGTATACCCGCTAGTACAAACACATTCATACCGGATAACCATACTTAACAAAAAATAAAAAGGTTACTATATTATTCATGTATATTTGTCCATAAAGCTTAATAAAAATGAAGGAGGTTTTAATATGGCAACACTACCTACGCCAGAAGAAAGCGGTAAAAGAATACTATCATTTTATGGTTCTGATGGTCTTAGATCGGGAGAAATGGAATTATGGCAATCTTTACATCAACGTTTTTTATCATCAGAATGGCGAAGTAGCGATTTTAATCAAGGTCTGAAATGGTGCCTTGAACAAGGATATCTAGAAGAGAAAAAAACGAATATGTATTACCTAACGGATACAGGTTATTCTCAACTATAGATCTATATATTATATTCAAAATGTAAATCGATGATAATTCGATCGAACTGGATAATGGGCGAGTATCCTAGAAACTCAATGTAAATTTAGGTCGATGCGACCAAAATTAGCATTGCAAAATGGAATAGGTGGTTTTCATGCGTCGGAAAGATAAAGAGATAACTAATCGAACTCAACTGGAAGCGATTATTCGGACTAGCTTGGTTTGTCGAATAGCATTATCTAAAGAAAATCAGCCATATCTGGTGCCGTTATCGTTTGGTTATGATGGAACCTCGATCTATTTTCATACCGCGAAAGAAGGGAAAAAGCTCGAATATATTGATGCTAACCCGAGAGTCTGTTTTGAATGCGAAGGGAAGGTTAAGCTGCTTAAAAATAATCAAGATTCTTGCAATTGGACCCTTGAATATACCAGTGTTATCGGGTATGGAACCATCCAGGAAATAACCGACTCGGAACAGAAGAAATCGGCATTAACCCAAATCGTTCTGCATTATTCTGATACCGCATCAGCGATTCCGGATACCGCGCTGGATAAGGTCCGGGTATGGAAACTTACCATCGAGTCTATGACCGGCAAAAAATCGCCCGGCAAAAGATTATAAAATCTACCACAGAGGGCGCAGAGATATACTGAGATATAGTAATTTTATACAAGCCAAATAGTAATTGTTATATTTAAACGATTCTCTCAGCCGTTCTCGGTGTTCTCTGTGGTTAATTATTCGAGTACCATTTAAAAGGAGAATCCAATATGTCTCCACATAAACCATTTAAATATTGCTTAACCATCATAATTTATGTTGTTATATTAATTTTTCTGTCAATGCAGCCGGCAGCATTCGGAGAGACCGTTAAGAAAGGGATTGTGCTCCTGGTCCAGTTTCCTGATATCCCGAATCAGGTTGATCGGAATCAGGTCCAGTTCCGATTCTCAAGGCAGTTGAATAACTATGTGCATGAGATGTCGTATGGTAAAGTCGCATTAGAAATCGATGTGACCAAGAAATGGTATACATTGCCTAGTCCAGTTAGCAAATATCGAATATCGTCCCGGAATCTGGAAGTCGACCGAACCCGTATCCGGAAGATAATCGATGATGCAATTAATGCTTCTGATGCCGAAGTTAATTTCGCAACCTATGATTTTGCCGTTATCTATTTAGGGGCTAGAGCTAACGACTATGGTATGATTGGCTTATGCGGATATCCCGGGATGCTCGGCTGGAGTTCTGCAGAGAAGGTAAAAACCAAAAGCGGGCAGCAGCTGCAAAATGGAATAGCTATATTCTGCTATCAAGCGCATCTGGGTACCTTGTTCCATGATATTGCCCATATATTCGGTGGAGTCCAGAATGGGAAAAGAATGGTCCCCTGTCTATACGACCATGATTTGCAGGCGAAACCCGGCCCGATGCGGGAAACGTTTCTTGCGGCGATGATTAATCTTGGGTATTGGGATCCGATGTCTTGCCATTATATTAAGTTCGGAGTTCCTCCGCCGGGAATCTGTTCCTGGACCAAACTCCGGTTAGGATGGATTGATTCCAGCCAGGTGAAAATGATTACTCCAAGTCCGGCTGGAGAAGAAGTGCTGCTCGGTCCGCTCGAAGATGGGACGGCTAAAATATTGGTAATAAAAATCCCGATTTCTAGTTCAACCTATTATCTGATTGAGAACCGGCAGCCGATCGGGTATGATCGATATATCCCGGGCAGTGGGATTTTAATCATGTACGCCGATGATAATATCGCTGAATGCCGGCATAACCAGGCGCCGGTGAAATTGGTTAATGCCAATCCAGCGATCCCGAATCTAGAAGGAGCAACGTTTGATATCGGGAAGAAGATATTATTTGGAGATGCTAAAAATCGACTTAAAATCCAAGTTATCGAAAAACAGGGTACTGCATATAAGATTCGGATTAGCCGAATATAAATTGAATCTATATAAAAGGTTCTAAAATGCTCTTTCCAATGATGGGCTTATTGTTTTTTATAGCTTTTTTCGGCTTTATTTCTTCTTTTATTTTATTGCTTATTCCTCGTCTTAGATTCTTAGCTGCTTATGCGCTATGTATACCATCGTGTGGAACCATTTTAGCATTCTGTCTTTTCTGGGGAATGGGTTTAACTGCAGAAAAAATTGGAATTGAAAAATTATTTTTAGTTAATATAGCAATTTTAGCCGGATATCCTTTAGGTCTATTATTGGGAGGAATGTTTGGTTTCTTCATTGCCCGTTTTGTAAATTATTTGTTTAGGTCTCCTTAAAAAATAATTAAAACGTTATCTGCATAATATTCCCGGCCCGCTTTAAAAATCCTGCCTCAGGCCGCAAAAGAAAAGAAAGGAATTGAAGGCTGTGGCGGAGAAAAAGCTCAGCTATGAAATATGAAGCAGTAATCGGTCTGGAAGTCCACGCGGAACTCAAAACCAGCAGCAAGCTGTTTTGCGGCTGCA
>JBHGBB010000226.1:0-5686 GCA_041946755.1 bacterium
TTTTTTATTTAACCGGAACCGACCTACTTTACCCAGGTCGTATCGTTTCGGATTGAGAAACATCGTCTCTAATAATATCGCACCGCTTTTTGGAGTAGGCGGATTTCCCGGCCGAATCCGACGGTATAATTCGACTAACGCATCGTTCTTACTCTTATATGAATCCTTTTCCAAGGTTTTTAAGAAACAAATATTCGATCGGGTAAAATCGACATCAAGGATTTTTATCTTTTTGATGCCAAGGTCCCGGAACCGTTTTAAAAGATCTTCGTTAATTTTCATCGGAGGCTCGGCAATAACTTCTCCGGTTTCCATATCTACGATATCTTCAGCAATTCGGGGATACTCTTTAATTTCCGATCCGGCATGCTGAAGGTCGAAATCAGTTTTAATCTCTTTAATCGGATATATTTTCGATAATAGCTCTTCATCGGAATCGAATCCAAACGCACGAAGGAGGGTGGTGATATAGAATTTCCGTCTGCGGTCAATCGAGACGAAAATATAATCGGCGATATCGATTTCCATTTCTACCCAAGCGCCGCGGGTGGGAATCAATCGTGCGGATAATATCGGCCGACCGCTCGGATGCATCTCTTCTCCATAGGTTACTCCGGGAGACCGATGTAATTGATTGACGATAACCCGTTCCGCACCGTTAACCACGAAGGTTCCGGTAGCGGTCATCAGCGGTAATTCACCCAAATAGAGTTCCTGCTCTTTAATATCTTTAATATATTGGGTATTCGTCGCCTTATCCATTTTGCGGACGATTAACTGGAATTTCACTTTCACCGGTGCGGCAAATGTCATCCCCCGATCCATACATTCTTCAATGGAATATTTCGGGTCGCCGATAGAATACCCGGTAAAATCCAGAGTGGTCTTATCACCATTTGCGGAAGTCGCTTCAATCGGGAAGATTGACCGAAATGCCGCTTGCAGTCCGAATTCTTTTCGTTTTTCCGACGGTACATTCTTCTGCAGAAAATCGTCATACGAATTCTGCTGCGTTTCGATCAGGTTCGGGATATCCATAACATCCTGCAACCGAGCGAAACTGTACCGGGTGCGACTGCGTACTGGTAATGTAGCGGGTTTTTTCATTTGAGCTAGTTACCTCCAGAATTAGAATTATAGAATTAAAATAGAGTTTTTGATTACAGTAGAAAACAGGTTAGATAGCTGATAAATCAAGGCAATTGGCATATGTATAGGCAAAACAATATTCTATCATAATATTTTTCTCTTGTCAAATAGAATATCTTGATTTTTAACAGTGTTGTTTGATTTATACCTCAATATTAGCAAATAATATTATATAAACAGTTGAAATTAAATAGGTTAACTCAATATTATGAAAATTCTGGCTATTTTATAGCCCTATGTTATAATAGTATGATTTTATTAGAAATATCCCTAGATTATTTTGGAGGCAAAATTACCTATGCCTTTTCCACAACTTCGATTAAGAAGACTCCGCAAAACACCGGCAATCCGTCGGCTGGTTCAAGAAACCAGGATATCGGTAGATAATCTGGTGATGCCGTATTTCGTTTGTCCGGGAAAGAATATCAAGAAACCAATCGCATCGATGCCGGGTAATTTCCGGCTATCAATCGATACTTTGATTCGGCAGGTTAAACAGCATCAAACGAATGGTATCAATGCAATCCTCTTGTTCGGGTTGCCGAAGAAGAAAGATGAACTCGCAACTGAAGCCTATGCTTCGGACGGAATCATCCAGCAGGCGGTACGCGCGATTAAAGATGCAGTTCCGGAAATAGTAGTAATCACTGATGTTTGTTTATGCGAATATATGAGTCATGGGCATTGCGGGATAATTAAAAAGGGACAAGTACTTAATGACCCAACCTTGAAATTGATTTCGCAAACTGCATTATCCCATGCTCAGGCGGGAGCGGATATGGTTGCTCCATCGGATATGATGGATGGTCGAGTAGTAGCGATTCGGTCGCTCCTGGATACCAATGGATTCCAGGATACTCCGATTATGTCATATGCCGCGAAGTATGCCTCCGCATTCTATGCTCCGTTTCGGGATGCAGCCGACTCTACCCCGGCGTTCGGCGATCGGAAATCATATCAGATGAATCCGGCGAATGTTATCGAAGCGCTCCGGGAAGTTGCACTGGATATCGAAGAAGGGGCGGATATTGTTATGGTGAAACCGGCGTTATCGTATCTAGATGTGATCTATCGGGTGAAACAGCGGTTTGAGGTTCCGGTAGCAGCCTATAATGTTAGCGGTGAATTCTCGATGGTTAAAGCTGCTGCAAATCAAGGGTGGATTGATGAACAGAAACTGGTGCTCGAAATACTCACCGGGATAAAACGGGCTGGCGCAGATATTATTATTACCTATTGGGCGAACGATATCGCCAAATGGCTCGATAAATAAAGAAGTCAGACGCTAGAGGTCAGGAATCAGATTTTTCTGACTTCTGACTTCTGACTTCTGACTTCTGGTCTTTCGATTTCAGATGTAGTTTCTGTTTAACCCAGATAATTCCTTCTTTCCCAGCAATCGCTCCCCCGATAAAAAAAGGTACCCAGCTGAATAGCCATAACCCGAATCCAATTTCTCCAGCACGGACCTTGTTTTTCATTATGAAGACAAGAATAGCCGGAACTGCCCAGCCAATGAGATATGCGCCGATAATAAGACCCACTCCAAGAGCGAATTTCATTTTGAATTTAGTATTGATCAATTAACATTTAAAATTTAATTCCGAAAGCTTTCGAGATGCAATTTTAAATGATCTTATTTTTGTATTGGTCGAACTACTGCTTCTGCATAGGCATTCGATTTGAAATATTCGGTTGCAATATCTTTAATCTGCTGTTTGGTTACCGCATTGATTTTATCCGCATACTGCAGGGAATTGTTATATCCTAATCCATACAGTTCATCGAGAGCGGATTCCGATGCTTGTGCGGCATTGGTCTGGAGATCGATAGCTTTATTCCCGATAAGTTCTTTTTTCGCCCGGGTTAACTCGGCATCAGTCACCTCTTCAGATTTAATCCGGTTGATTTCATCGAACATACTTTTGGTAGCCACCTCGATTTTATCGGAGACCGTTCCAACATAGAAGATATACATGCCGGGATCTAATCCCAGCACCGGGATCGTACCCACATAATATGCCAATCCTTGTTTATCGCGAATGGTATCGAACAGCCGCGACCCCTGCCCATTTAAAATGGCGTTCATGACCTCAAAGGTATATCGTTTCGGGTCTTGTACCGTTATCCCCGGATATCCGATCAGGATAACCGCCTGTTCTTTTTCTTTCATTTTAACTGCATTTCTGGCTGCGGTTAATGCTGGTTCTTTAGTTTCAAATCGGGTAGGGATATTTGCGGTGGTAAACTGGGCGAACGATTTCTCAATTTGGGTAATAACTTCATTAGCATTAATATCACCGAATACTGCTAACACCGCATTTTTCGGTACGCAAAGTTGATGATGGAATTGAACCAAATCCGATTGCGATATCGATTTTACGGTAGAACTAGTGCCGATGGTTAGCCAGCGATATGGATGCACCGTGAACAAGGTTTCCCGTAACAGTTTACTTGCGGTTGGGAATACTTCATCTTCCTGACTTCGGATCGCAGCGAGAATATTCTGCCGTTCTATTTCCAATGCGGATTGAGGAAATACCGGGTTCATAACCACATCGGATAACATATCCAATCCTAAACCAAAGTCCGATTTCAAGACATCGACCGAAACCCCGAAACTATTACTCCCGCTATAGGCATCGATTCTTCCGCCAACCTGGGCGATCGATTGCACGATTTGTTCTGCGGTTCTGGTTTTGGTACCTTTCAACAGCATCCGCTGCATGAGATTGCAAATCCCATTGTTTTTTTCGGTTTCATAGAGTACCCCGCCTTTAAACACCATCCGCAAACTTACCAGCGGGAGCGAATGATTCTCTTTAAGCAGTACCGTTAATCCCGAAGGTAATACGATTTTCTTGATCTCGGATTTATCTTCTTTCATCTTCTGATTTCTGATTTCTGACTTCTTATTTTCTTCTTTCATCTCCGGTTTAACCACCGCAATCGATAAGTTATCAGGATTAAGATATTTTCTAGCTACGCGGAGAATATCGGTTGCGGTAACCCGATTTATCCGGGTTAAGTAGGTTTGGGAATAATTGATATCGTTCATAGTCAGAACATCGTTGCCCAGTTCACCGGCTTGTCCTTGAACGGTTTCCTGCTGGAAGATAAATCCGCTGGCAATCATCTTTTTCGCTTTATTTAATTCTGTACTTGCAATTTTTTTATGCTGGATTTTAGCAATTTCCTGGAATATTGCCGATTCCGCTTTCGGTCGTTTATCTTCATCGCATAAAACTGAAATGCCGAATAACCCCGGGTTTGCCGGAGTCCAGGAATAAGCATCGATGGAATGGACTAATCCCATTTTCTCTTTAAGCTGTTGATATAACCGGGAACTTTTCCCGTCGCCAAGAATGGTTGCCAGCACATCCAGCGGATATACATCGTCGTTATAAATACTGGGAATATGGTATCCCATCTCGATATGAGTCACATTCACATCTTTCTCAATTTCAGCGCGCCGTAATCCTACTTGTACCGGTTCTTGCGGGAGATATACTGGTTCTAATGATGCCCGGTGGAAATCTTTAAATGCCAGTTTGATTTTATCTTTAACTTCATCGATTTTAAAATCGCCAGCTATAACGAAAATCAGGTTGTTGGGTACAAAGGTCCGTTTATAATATTTCACCAAATCCTCATGCGAGATTTTAGTGAATAGTTCCCGATACCCGATTACCGGATAACGATATGGATGCTGGGTATATGCGGTACTCCATAGCAGTTTGCTGACCACCCGATCGGGATCGTCATCATTCATATTAATCTCTTTAATAATCACCTGTTTCTCTTTTTCGAATTCTGCCGGGTCTAACGAAGAATGCATGGTCGCATCCGCGAGATTATCCAATCCGACATCGAAATAACGGCTCGCGACAACGATATGGAATACTACCCGGTCATACGAAGTATACGCATTTAAGTCGCCACCGGCTTCCCGAATCTCTTGTGCGATCTGGCCGACTTTCCGTTTTTCGGTACCTTGAAACAGCATATGTTCCATAAAATGGGAAATCCCATACCCGAGATATTCGTTCTCTTGAATACTGCCGGCTCGACACCACATCTGCATCGCGACTACCGGTGCGGTATGCACTTCTTTGAGAACCACTACCATACCGTTGTCGAGAGTAAAGGTTTCGGTTGCGGCTGAGGATAGGGAAAAGATAATGAAGAGGCTAAATAGCGTTATCAAAATCGAGCGAGATATGAACTGCTTTATCATAGAATATTCCTCCGAAAATAAATGGGATTGTTTTGGTATCGATTACTTAGGTTTATTATACCATATTCTCTAATCATAATTTGAGGTTCTCTCTTAAGTGACTATTCGGTCTAATCAAATGGAGACACGATAGATTAGTTTATTGCAGTATATTAGTTAGGATAATAAATATATACCTTATTTTAATTTGCCCTTGTCGGGAACTCGACTCTATCGATAATTCTTTTCCATTTGATAAAGAATTAGTTTGTATAGAAACTGAACACTTTTAATAATCTTTTGCCATATGGCAAAAGATTA
>JBHGBB010000227.1:0-5529 GCA_041946755.1 bacterium
ATGCCGGATTTCCGGTATCGATACAAGGCGATTTGGTAGTATCTGATATCGGACAATGTGCCCAGGATAAATTTAAATCGCCTACACTCGGATTAACAAACAGCGGATTCTGCGAGAAACAACCGGTACCAAACCAAGGTTGACCGGTACCATTCTCGATATCGGAATATTGGGATATCGCGCTGGTCGCACCAGACATAGCCATCGCCGGGTCGCTATCATGCCAGAAAATATTATTCACCAGATTCGCCCGGGCGGCGGCTTGATCGAAATAGAGATAAATCCCGCCACCTTCAGTAGCGGTATTCTGGTAAAACGTATTCTGAGCTAATTCCAGTTTCCCGGAAGTTACCGCATATGAGAATCCGCCACCAACATTCATTGCCGTATTGGTATTAAAGATATTCCGGCTACAGGTAACTGTACCTAAATCAGTCGCCACCACCAAACCTCCTCCGTTATTAATCGTCCGATTCCCGAGAAATATATTTTCGGAAATAGCCAGTATCCCGGTACCATTCCAAATCGAAACGCCACCCCCATCCTCAGCTGAACTATTATTCAAATAGGTATTACCGGAAAAAGTCAATACCCCGTCATTAAGATGGATTAAGGTTCCGGCGCCGCCACCGGTCACCGTAGAATTTCCGGCAAAATAATTGTTGGTATAGATTACAGTTCCATCGTTTTCATTCATTCTGGAAAAACATCCGGCACCGCCTAGTTGGGATAGATTATTCGAAAAAACATTGTGGTTAACGGTAATAGTTACCCCGGAACTGTTTGAATAGGTCATACATCCACCCGCATCATCAGCCGCAGTGTTTCTGGTAAAGGTATTCCCGGTCACAATTACCTGACCAACACCATCGATATATAACATCGCACCACCACCGTCGTAAGCCGGTTCTACGGTATGTACTCCGGGAACGATATTGCCGGTAAAAAGATTGTTCGAAAGCAGAATCGTTCCATCAGTCGACCCGGCGTTTAATCCACCGCCATTTAAGACAGCGGTATTATTCCGAAATGAACAGCTGATGATTGAAATCGTGCCTAGACTCGATAATGCATGAATACCGCCACCAAGCGTACTGGATGCATTAAAAGTAAACGCTGAATCCTGAATAGTCGCGGATGCTTCGGTTTCGATCCGAATCGCACCCCCTTCAGTAGTGCTGATACCATTGGTACAACTAATACCGCTAATAAAAAAGTCTGCTCCGGTACCGGTAGACCGCAGATTTAATATCTGCCTGGTATTTCCACCATTAAGTATCGTTGAGCCGATTCCAGCTACTAATATTGTTAAAGAATAATTTTCGAATGAAGTATAGGTTAAGGTGGTTATAATCGTATACGTTCCCGTAGCGACATTAATGGTATCGGAAGCACCGTTCGCTGCAGCGGTATTGAGTGCGGATTGGAATGATACCGGAGAATTTACATTAAATACTGCTGCCCATAAGTTCGGCAGGAAGAATAATAACCATATTATACTTATCAAGAGTCTCAGGTTGCGGGTATCCATTTTATTTCCTCCAGATAAGACTCGATAGTGGTTTGATTTATCTAGCCGTCATATTGCGCCAGATATGATTTAATCAATTTACCTCCTATTTGGTATCAGGGTAAATATATGCAACTGTAATTGTATCTCTCTTTTTATCATCCCGTCAAGATGATTGGATGATAATAAAGATATCCGGAATATTACTGTCTATTATCTTAGATTTTGGAGACAGTAATAGTTGATTCTTTTTGAATATAGTATTGGTAGAACTATTTTATGGTTGGAATAATTTTTTGCCAAATGGCAAAAGATTATCGACTCGATTTAACCCAAAAATCAGAGACAGAGAAATCATGTCTTTTAGGTAAGATTTATATTGAAATACCTGGGGTTACCGATCAGATTGGCAGATTGACAATTTGATCCGAGGCACAAAAAAATCAGATTCTCTAATAGAGAATCTGATTTCTAACCGGGCTAACTATTGCCTGAATATTTCGGGCGAGCCATCCTCCTTCGCTATTATAGCTTCGGAGGACTGGTCGGCTCGTCCCTACCCGAGAATATCTATTTCACTCAATTCGCTAAATTCACGGTTAACCAATTTCAAACATGCATCTGTTTCCATTTCCCTTTTCTGAATACCTACCATAACCCGGCAGTACATCTCATCTAATGCCTCCAAATAATATACCAATCGATACCTATAAAATATTTTTGTTGATTTTGATTCGGATATGGTATAGTTATAGTTAATTTGAAGATATTAACTGGATTTAATTTAAATTATCTATGGAAGGAGTAATGTATGTGGCGGCGAAATAAACCGGAAAATAAACTTTGGAATCAAATTACTCGGAAACTTGATTTTTTGTTTCTGATAATATATATTATAGGAATTATCATTTCCAAATAATTTCAGGGCTAATAATTAATAAATATCCTACTCTAGATGAATATAGCGGACTTTTATGGATTGGAATATTTCTTTTTTTATTTATCATATTCAATCAAATCGAAGAATGGTATTGTTCTAGGAATATTTGTCGAATATTACAAAAACAGCAAGACCAAATCGATCGGCTTCTTCAAGTAACCGGGCAAGCTAAACCCGAATTTGAAATCAAGCCAGAGCAACGCGATAAGCTCATCGATAAACTATCTGAGATGTTGAATAATAATGATGCAGAAACCAGAAGGCTTTCAGTAGAATTATTAGGTAAACTGGATGATAAAAGTGTTATCCCAGCGGTAATCAAAATGCTGAATGACCCGGATAAATCGGTGGTAGAAGCCGCAAAAAAAGTTATCGATAAAAATCGATAACAGATTGATATATCTTTTGGGGGGCAGTGAATTTAAAACGGATACTATCATTCTGAAATCCAACTTCGGTGAATTTGAAGTAGGGGCGAGGTATACCTCGCCCGAATATTCTAACCGAATTTGTAATACTCATTTATTTCGGGCGAATCAATGATTCGCCCCTACCCTAGAATATCTATTTCGCTCAATTCGCTTAATTCGCGGTTAACCAGTTCTATACATGCATCAATTTCCATTTCCCTTTTCTGAACACATACCATAATCCGGCGGTACGTCCCATCCAGTCGGTAGCGGTCGCTAGCCAAACCCCAGCCAATCCCCAATGGAAAGTTATCGCAAAGAGATATACCACCCCAAAACGGAATATCGGAATACAAACCAGCATGTTATATAATGGCGATTTGGTATCTCCGGCCCCGCGTAAACTCCCGGATAGTGTCATAGCATAGGCGATAAACGGGAGTTCTAACGCCGCGATCTGGACCGCTATTCCTGCCATCCGAATAACGTCTGGAGTCGCGCCGAATATAACGACCATATATCGACCGAAGGCAATAAAAATCGCGCCTAATCCCAGCATAAAAAAGGTGGTCCATTTCATCGACCGTTTAACCGCCAGTTCAGCTATTTCCGGTTTCTTAGCACCGAGCGATTGGCCGACGATAGTCATCACCGCGACATTGATTCCGAACGCCGGCATAAACGCTAGCGATTCGATTCTAACGGCAACGAAATGCGCGGCCAGCGCTATGGTTCCCAGCATCGTGAGAATTTTCATAAAGATGAGGTTGGCACCACTTGCCAGCAGTCGTTCAATCGAAACCGGGTATGCGAGTTGGAATAATTCCGAAACCAATTGTTTATTCCAGCAGAAGAAATGCTTGATCGGCAGTTTGAGATGCGACCGCCCACTTTCCAGCATTAAGAACGCGAAAATCCCGCCCAGCGCTTGCGCGACTAGCGAACCATACGCTACTCCCACCAATCCCATCTTGAATCCGAACGCCAGCACCAAACAGAGAATAACATTAATAATATTCATGGTCAGGGTAATATACATCGGGGATTTGGTATCCCCGGCACCCCGCATGATGCCGTTCGCGATAAACATCAGCATTTCCAGCGGAACGGTGATAATCACTATCCGGAAATAAGTTCCGCCAAGTCGGATGACTTCGTTACTGGCACCCATCCAATGGAACATCTTGCTGGATAAAAGGAATCCGATGACCATAACGAGTACCCCGAAATATAACCCGAGACATAACGATTGTTTCCCATACCATTTCGCCCGGTCGTATTCTTTCGCGCCCCAGTTCCGGGCGACAAACGAGGTTGCGGCTACCGATAATCCCTGGAATGGCGACATTATCACCATAAAAATCGTCCCGGCGATCATGGTTCCGGCTAACGCATCTGCATCTTTTAACCAGCCGACCACAAACGCATCCGATAAATATACCAGCATCCCCATCAGATTCTCGATGATGGCTGGGTATGCGAGTGTCCATAACGTCTTATTAATTTTTTCCGGTCTTAGGTCAAGATGTTTAGCCGGTTTAATTTGATCTTGACTCTCTTCTTTTTCATCGATTTCGTTCATAAACGCTATTTTGGCTATTTTAGACTTTTTTTATCCTTCAATTCTATCTTATCTATAATGATATCAATAGTATATAAGTAATAACCGCATCGAATTCGGTTCGGCAGTGGAATCGAGCGTGAAAATTTCACGCTCGATTCCACTCCGCTATCGTAAATAAACAATTCTGGAGTAAATTCGGGAAGAAAATAAACCGAAAAACCGAGTTGACTTCGGTGTCTAAATCGACCGGACTGGCATGGTTACAATATCATCGATTTCGATCAGTTCATTAACCAGAAACGGTTCCGCATACATCTTCTGAATCAATAGCCCATAATTCCGGGCGCGTACCCGCATAACTTCAAACACATCGGTTCGAGTAAACGGGACTTCCTGCCCCGGCCGGATATCTTCGAACTGGGATTTATATGCTTTCACCGCATCGATTTTCCGGTCGAACTGGTCGGTGATATCAACCAGGAAACTCGGTCGAACATCCTGGAAATACATCGACGCATAAAGAATTTTAAACGGTCGGTATGGTTCCAAGCCGGTTTCCAGCTTTTTCAAACCGGAGAGATAGCAGGCTTCATACGCCAGTTTCGGGGTAGTATAATGGTCCGGATGCCGGCCTTTCCAATAAGGGAGAATAACCACTTTCGGCCGATATTTCCGAATGATATTGACTACTTTCAATTTATTCTCATAGGTATTCTCTACCCGGGAATCAGGGATTTCTACATTCTCGCGCACTGTTATTCCCATAACTTTCGCGGCGGCAGCCGCTTCTTCTTCCCGGAGTTTGGCTGAACCCCGGGTCCCCATTTCGCCCTGGGTTAAATCTACCATCCCGACCTTATACTTCATATCCACCATTTTAATCAGGGTTCCCCCGCAGGTGATTTCGGTATCATCCCGGTGAGCGGAAATAGCCATTACATCCAAAGTCATTTTATCTAACATAAATAGTATCCCTCCTCGAAGAATTTCTAAATTCTAATTTCTAATTTCCAAACAATAGTTAATATTTAATTAATAATATTCCAAATGGTTTGTTTATAATTTTGAATATTCGAATTTGTTTCGAATTTCGATATTCGGATTT
>JBHGBB010000228.1:0-5528 GCA_041946755.1 bacterium
CTCCGCGACCGCATGGAAGTATTGCATCTGCCGGGGTATACTGAAGAAGAGAAGTTACAAATTGCGCGAAAATATCTGCTGCCAAAACAGATTAAAGAAAATGGATTATCCGATAATCTAATTAGTTTTGACGATCAAACGATCCAGAAAGTTATCTCGGATTATACCCGGGAAGCTGGAGTGCGTAATCTCGAACGGGAAATCGGGAATATCTGTCGTAAAGTGGCGCGAAAATATGCGGAATCGATGTCTCCACAGGCGAATGTTCCTACTGATAATAACAACCTTACACAACCGATTACCGTTGAACAAATAAGTACTCCGGCATCATTTACCAAAAAGCATATCACCGCCGAATCGTTATCAGATTATCTAGGTCCGGCAAAATTTTTCCCGGAAGTAGCCGAACGACAAAGCGAAGTTGGCGTTGCAACCGGCTTGGCATGGACCCAAGCTGGAGGTGAGATTTTGAGTATCGAATCTACTCGCATGCGTGGCAAAAAGGGATTAACGCTAACCGGGCAACTCGGTGATGTGATGAAAGAATCAGCGCAAGCGGCATTATCGTATGTCCGCTCCCGGGCTACTTTATTGGGTATTCAAGAGGATTTTTTTGAAAAATACGATATCCATATTCATGTACCAGCAGGCGCTATTCCAAAAGATGGACCTTCTGCCGGAATAACTATGGCTACTTCGTTAGCCTCGCTATTAAGCGGGAAACCGGTACGAAATGATATCGCTATGACCGGCGAAATAACTTTGCGCGGTAAAGTTTTACCGATCGGCGGGGTCAAAGAAAAGGTCTTAGCTGCACGACGGGCGGGAATTAAAACGGTTATTTTACCGAAGAAGAATGAAAAAGATTTAACTGATGTTCCTGAAGATATCAAACATGATATGCGGTTTATTTTCGTTGAGACGATGGATTCGGTATTAAACGAAGCGCTATTAGACTCACCATTGCCGGCAACTCAATCTACTCAGTCTGAACCTGAATCCGAAGAATCGAGTTCTTAACTATTCAGGGCGAACACATAATCGCCCTGAATAGAAATGCTTCTTTACTATTTCTTCTTAGTCGGAACTCGTTGTGGCATCATGGGCATTGCACCCTGACTTACCTGCTGAAATCGACTATAGTAATAATTCGCTCGTTGCATATCACGTAGAACTCCGCCATAATATTGCGCTAATCGTAAATAGGGATTCGGATAATTTGGACTCAATTGGATAGCTCGTTCCCACATGGCAACTGCCTGCTCATAGTTTCCTAGTTGCGCATAGGCTACTCCGAGATTATCATAAGCATCAATTACCTCCGGTTTAAGATTCAGCGTAGCCATAAATTCATTAATCGCTGCTTGGGTATTTTTCTGCTGCTCTTTTTGAAGCTGCGTTTGATAATTCGTTCCACTAGAAGTGGTTGATACAGTTTGCATAATTCGATTTGCTTCCTGCATATATAGCATCCCTAAAGAAAAATGTGCCCGGTAGTCATTCGCTTCGTTATCATAGGGCCGGTCAGCCGGTTTTCCCAAATTCAATCCCTTCTGGAACATCTCGATCGCCTTTTCACGGTTACCATCTCGGTCATAGAGTTGGCCGAGTGAAAAATAACTAATTGCTTTTCTAGGCTGGGTACGGATCGCTCTTAAGAATTCTTCTTTCGATTCTTTAAGCATATTATTCTGCATATACAAATTACCCAGGTTGATATGCATATTATCCAAGTCCCAACCGGTTTTACTGGTTAAATCAAATTGTTCGAATGCTTTCTTCTTCAGTTCCGGATCGTTTTTCCGTTCAGCTTCATTATAATATCCTCGCCCAACCAGGAAATGATAATTAGCTACCAGTTCGCGAGTATAATAATCGGTAGACATTTGATAGAAATATTTATCTAAATCCCGCATTTTACTAAGTGTCCCTGCATAATCCGGTTCCGGCATATTCGGCTTCTTGAGATAATAGACGATACCGCTTGGCAATACCTGCGACTGAGCCAAGATCGGAAAATCTTTAAACAAATCTGGATTAAACATTTGTTGTAACATAAAATAGCAAGGCCGAGTTGATTCTGCACAGAGTTTCGCTCGAGAGTAGTCTTTCAATCGTGCATGGTCATCAGGCCCTAATCGATATTTCATATCCCCAAATTCATGGATCATAATAAACAGATTTTCACCTTCATCATAGACTCGTTCTGGTGGAAATCGCTTTTCAACATAACAGAGATAGGCTAAGGCAAAGGTTGGATTATCTCCGATAATATAGATAATTCCTTCCGGGTCCATCGAATTAAGGATGTTCATGCCAAAATCATATGCGACCGCATTTCTACTTAAATCGTTATCCTTATAATTCAAACACATAATTATCAACGGAAATAGACAAAGTAAACCCGCAGCAATATATTTCAGGAAAGGAATCTGTTTGGGTATACTGGCTGATACTCCAGCACCTGGAATAGCCGGATTATTTTGCGGAATAGTACTCCCGGAAATATTCTGAGATGGTGATACATCCGCAGATTTAAATATATACTTTTTTGCCCATTCAACTAATTGGAGCATGCCAAACGTCATCCAAATAGCAATCATTAAATAGCTGGGGATATAAAACACTTGTTGGATATATAATGCATGGTTAGTAGTATTAAAATTCAACAATACAATCAAGCCCGGACCGTACATTAAATAGGTTAATAATGTTAAAACAAAGAATTTCCCGTTCTGTTTTAATAATCGATAAGCACCGATACCGGTTAAAGTGAGCCAGAATATACTCCAAATGATTATAAAACCAAGCCACCAACCGTGAATCGCTTGCGATGGACTAAATTCGGCTACAAACTCTGCCGGGATTATCCCTTTAACATATCCAAAGAAAGACCCGAATTGGCGGAATAAGAAAATCAACCAGGTTTGAATCTGTTCTTTCAATAAATCCCATGGCGCAAAAATACCAAAATATTGTGTAGGTAATGTGCTTAACGGCCCATATTGCCGTCGTGAAATATGGTTATAGAAATCTTCTAAGGAATGAGGATTGCCCCAACTCATGGTAGGATTACCATCTACTCGTAAGGGGATATAGAGATATACGCTAATACCAAGAAGGAATAATAATATTGCGTATATTGCAGTTCGGTCTCGTTTTTCCCACCAATAAATCAATAAAGTATACGGCAGAAAGATAAGTACGCAGGTAGTAGCTTTGGTTAAAAAAGTATCTCCTACGGGAAGAGGCTGGCCTAAAAAGAATTTCGATATAAAATCGGCAACTCCATAATCTTGGAAAGCAGTCCCTGGTACTCCACTAGCGATAAAATAAATTATCCCACACGCGACAAAATAACCCAATAAATATAGCAGTTCATGCCGGAATTTCCAATTTCGTTTTAGACTGCAAACAATAAAAAACGAATAGAACACCGGCATCGCTAAAAAGGTGTTATGGTTGGTTAATCCTAATCCACAAAGCAGATAGAGCAGTAAGAAATACCGTTTATCCTGAGTTTCACTCCAAGTGAGTAGAACCAGCGTAGTTACGATAATAAAAAATGCATTTAAAACATAAACTTCAGCAATCATTCCTTGCGCCCAGAACTGGTAACTGAATGCAAAAACCAGTGCGCCTAAGATTGCTACCAGTCGGTGTTTCGCTATCTTGAGCAATAATAAGTAAAGCATATATGAAGTTGAAGCACCGATTAATACCGCTAGATAATTGCAATGTCCGGCAACATTTTTCCCTGCTGGGAGAAACACCGAAGCGAGTTTCAAGAGGAGAACCCAAGTCGGATATCCCGGCGGATGAGCGATTCCTAGCGTATACCCCATCGCAGCAAACTCGCCGCTATCACCAACGTAAAGGGTTCGGCAGAATGTTAATGAATAGATAATGAGTGGAATAACAAATGTCGGAAGGCCCCAGAGAAGGTCCGATTTGGTAATATCGTGCATAGGTACCCGTTGCACTATCGATTGTTCTTCTACTAAACCATACTCGCGAATGATATGGGTTAATTCTCGCGGAGTAAGGTTAAGCTTTTTTGCTAATTCCGGATTCGGCATTTTGCCATAATTATCCCGCAGGAACCGGCGTTCATCTTTATTAAGTTTTTTTGACATAATTACCTCGCCATTAAAGTACGCTGTGCATTAAGAAACACTAATAAATTCTGTGTAACTTTATGAACCTGGTATCTTTATGGCTCAACTAGTTAGATTTTATAAATATGGATTCGATTGTTTTTCTTCACCAATTGTTGTTGCCGGGCCATGGCCTGGATATACCAGATAGGTATCCGGCAACGTTATTATTTTATTCTCAATCGACTCGAATATTTCTTTCTCCGATCCACCAGGTAAATCGGTACGACCGATAGACCCGTTAAATAAAGTATCTCCGGTTAATATTCGGTCTGATAAAACAAAACATACTCCACCGGGGGAATGACCGGGAGTATGAATGATTTTAATGTCCAAGGCACCAAGATTATAACAATCGCCATCAGATAAATATTCATCTGCCGGTGGCGAATCGATATTAATAAACTCTAATCCTATCGGTGGTGCGAACGGATGTATTAACCATTCTGCATCCGCCTGATGAATTAATATTGGCGCTCCTGTAGCTTGCTTAACCGCTCGATTCGCTCCAATATGGTCAATATGCCCGTGCGAATTAAAGATATATTGTACCTGTAATCGATGCTTTTTGACAACATTAATAATTAATTCTGCATCTCCACCAGGATCGATTATCGCAACTTGATTCGATTTTATGTCTCCGACAATATAACAATTCGCTTGAAGTAGACCTACTGGTAAACAACGAAAGAATAGATTGGATTCAGATTGCGTAGATACCGGCATCTATTACATCTTCAGTAATGATAAGAATTCTGGTTCAGATAAAGTCTTAATTCCTAATGATTTGGCTTTATCCAATTTCGACCCGGGCGATTCTCCAACCACCAAAAAATCGGTGGTTTTCCCAACGGTAGTAGATACTTTTCCACCTTGTTTTTTGATCAAATCATGTGCTTCTTCCCGACCCATCCTGCTTAAGGTACCAGTAACCACAAAGGTTTTGCCGGTTATTGCGGTATTCTTGGCGACCACCTTGTTTTCAGTTTCCATATTAACATGAGCTTCTTTCAAACGCATAATTAACTGTCTCGTTTCATCGGCATGCAAGGTTTGGTAAATACTTTCCGCCACTACTTCACCAATATCAGATATTTCCTGCAACTCTTCAACGGAAGCTTCGATGAGTTTATCCATACTACCGAAATGTTCTGCAAGGGTATCCCCTGCTCTACGCCCGACATGCCGAATTCCTAACCCGAAAATTAAATCGGACAACGGACGGGATTTACTGGCATTTATTGCTATCAATATATTATGAGCTGATTTCTCACCCATCCGTTCCAAGCTCAATAGCTTAAAATGGTCTAATGAATATATATCAGCTATATCATGAACAATTTCTTGGTCAACCAACTGCTCTACCAGTGC
>JBHGBB010000229.1:0-5524 GCA_041946755.1 bacterium
AATAGCATTCCGGCTCCGGCAGAATCAGGTAACGTTTGCCAGTGAAGCGGTCAGCCAGTTCAATATCCAGTTTGGAGATAAAAAGTTCTATCTGGAATTGATTGGTGAAAATGAACCTGACCGGGATATTGTTAATAGTTCATTAATCGCATTAGCGCATCAGTTTTCGATACCGCTGGTTGCGACTAATAATGTTCTTTATCTAACCGCAGCAGATGCGTTAGCGTCCCGGATATTGAGGTCGTTTGATACCGGGGTATCGTTAATGCTGCCGGTAGTACCGGACCGCTATTTAAAGAATACAGTCGAGATGACCGCGATTTTCAATGAATATCCGGATGCGGTCGAAAACACCCGATGGATTGCCGACCGGTGCGATAGTTATCTGCCGCATAATTTCTCCCAGATGCCTTATTTCGCGCCGCCGACCGGGTATGATACCGAATCCTATTTATGGGAATTATGCCAGCGGGGGTTAACCCAGAAATATCATAAACCGAGTCTCGGATTACGGCAGCGGTTGAATGAAGAGTTCGGGTTACTCCGGAAAAAAGGGTGGATGGATTATACGTTGATCTTATGGGATTTCGTCCGTTTCTTAAGAGAGAAAGAGATCCAGTTCTCTTTAGACCGGACAGTGCATAGCTATAGTCTTTTAAACTACGTTTTAGGGATAACCAAACTTGATGTCGCACCATACGGATTAAGTTCCGATTTCTTCTATTACGGTAAAACCTCACCATATCCGGCAGCGGAATTCGAGTTCGATATGCGGGAAAAAGAGCTGGCGATAAATTATTTCCGGAGTCGATATGGCGCGGCTCATATCGGTGGCACGATTCAGTATACCTCATATTCAATCTCGCGCTGGATTTCGGAAGTTGCCGGGCGGCTCCATATTCCAACCGAAAAAGTTGCACCGATTCTTCCCTATTTTACTCCGGGAACAAAAGCTACGGTAGAAGAAGTAGTCAAACAGGAAAAAGAGCTGGCGAAAAAAATCAAAGGGCAGGAAGACCTGGAACAATTACTTACTGCAGTTAACGCCCTTCAATATGTATATCTGAACCAGGAAATCGAATCGAAAACGGTGGTTATCGCTCGCGATCCCTTATTTGCCAATTATCCGCTGAGTTATCGGGAAGATGGATCGATCTATCTGCAATATACTGCCGCCCAGGTGACCGGAGTGAAATTGCTGGGTATCGAGTTACGAAGCCAGCCGATTTTATCCGCTATCTCGGATACGGTAGCGCAGTTGCGGAAACGGCATGCGAAATCGGTTGATATCGAATCCTATGATTTAGACGATTCCCGAATCTATCGATCGGTTCAGAATGCGGAAACGATTGCGATTCCCTATCTCGAGAGTTCTTCATTACGGTCGCTATTACAGGAACTTACTCCCCGGAACTTTTTGGAATTAACTACTACTATCGCGTTACATCGATGCGGGTATCCTTCCGGGAAACTCATCTCGGATTTCTTGGCTGGCGCGAAACCGAATAAAGCGATTCTCTCGTTGCATTCGACTTTAAAACAAATCCTAGGGTCGACTCGCGGCATGATTCTCTATCAGGAACAGTTACTGGATTTGGTTAAAGTAGTTACCGGATTACCGGTCTCGGAAGTGAATGAAATCGTCCAGCATTTGTTAACCGCGCAGAAGTTCAGGAAAACCGATGAGATTCGGAAACGATTTATTCGCAGCAGTACCCAAGCCGGATTTACTGAAACGGTTGCCGATAAAATCTGGGAATTCCTGATTGCTAATCTCGGGCATATGGTATCGAAACCGGAAATAATTGCAGCCATGGATTTAAGTATCCGATGTGCCCATCTGAAAAAAGACCATCCGGTAGAATATTTTTATGGGATGCTGAGCCAGTATAGTGCATCCGATATCCGGTTAAGCAGTTATATTAATGAAACCAAACGAGTCGGAGTATTGGTTCGCGGGCCGGATATCAATCATAGCCTACCGGGATTGAGTCTGGAAGATGGATCGTTACGCATGGGATTAACCAGTGTTAATGGAGTAGGGGAGAAGGTAGCGGAAAATATCATTGCGGCGCGAACCCAGAAACGGTTTGTATCCTTATTCGATTTCTGCCGGAGAACTAATCCGATGCTGGTAACTTCCCGGATCATCGAGAATCTCATACTAAGCGGCGGATGCGATAGTCTGGTGCGGTATCGGTCGCAGCTATTAGCGATCTTAGACGAAACGATTACCCGGGCGCGGCATTTCGCCAGTCTGGAATCCGGGCATACCTTATTCGATTTGAAACCGTATACCGTCGATGAAAATAGTATTACTGACCCTTATCCGGAAATAGACGAGTTCCCGTTAGTTGAGAAACTGGCGAATGAAAAGAAAACTACCGGGGTATATATTTCTGCATCACCGTTATCGCCATATCAGGAGTTCTTGAAACGAATCGAGGCGAAATCGATTCGGAGTATTCCGCGGTTTACCGGAACCACTGCCGCGAAATATGATATTGCCGGGATTGTTGCCGAACATACCGCGTTAACCAAAAAAGGGAAATCGGGACTGCATCTCTATTTAGAAGATCATTCCGGGACGATTCGATTAACCCTGACTTCGAAACAGACCACTCAATATCAGCATCTGATCGATCAAGACCATCCGCTATTAGTTACCGTTTCGGTTGAGAAAACCGATGACCGGCCGGGGCTGGTAGTCGACCAGATATCGGATTTAACCGAATTAAGCCGGAATCTAGCCGGAACTTTATTCATCGACTTGAATCAGGAACTGGATCGGAAACAATATAAAACTTTATTAGCCTTACTTCAACAGCATCGGGGAACCAGCCCAGTAACGATTGCGGTTGCCGGCAAGCTCCGGGATGATGGATATTATTCCAAACTCAGTCGGATGACTTGCGGAGCTACTCCTTGGCTGATTAATGAGATCCAATCGATTTTAAAGCCCGCCTTAACCTCAGTCCAGATGGTGGGTACCTTGCCCTTATTCGAAACCAAACTTACCTAATCGATTTATTATCCTATATGAAAAACAAGTTTAGGATTATTCAAAAAGGATTAAACCAAATCAAAGTTGCGATATCGGTTTTCGGATTATTTGTTTTATTCCCGCAACTTGGATTAGCAAATATTCCGATCCTACCGGTAACCGATATCATGGGGTATCCTTTTTTAATGGCATTCAGTTCTTTCGGAATAACTTTAATCGCAGTCATTATCATCGAAGCGGTGGTATTGAAACGATGTTCGCAATTAGATTATCAAGAATCGATAAAGATATCGGCGATGGCGAATGGATTCTCAACCCTAATCGGAGGCGGGATCGTTATCACCTATAGTTCGAGTTTCGCCGCAATGTTATTTTTATTTATCGGCGCCTATATTTTTATGGTAATGTTTAAATCATTTAGCGATAATATCGAGTTTCTCGACCGGTTCGGGAAGAAGAAAGCTCTATCATATATCTCGTTTCTGGTTCTCGGTATCATTGCCTATATATTAGGCATCTTAGCGTTTCCGCTATATACCATTTCCGGCCATCATTTTTTCGGCGGGATACCATTATCAACTACCGGTAAGATATTTATCTCTATCCCATCGATGATTATTTTATATCTGATTGGATTTGGTTTGAGTGTTATTTCAGAAGGGTTTATTATCAACCGCCATTTCCCCGGACAGGAACAAAATAGTTTATTTACCGTTCTCATTATGAACGGAGTCTCTTACCTAGCGCTCCTCTTATACTTTATCCCCTTTTTAATCATCCGAATGAATTATTACGGGTAAAAGAATGAGTACCTTACCTTTATTCGAAACGAAGCTGAGTTAATCGATCACATACCCTTTATCTGAATATAAAGAAGTAAGAATAAGTTTATTTAGTATATTTGCTTGACGAATAAACTAGATGAGAGTAGAATTACTAACTTAAAGGAGAAATAAAATGACAACACTCAAACATTTATTTCGGCATGTGATTTTATTTGTAGTAAAAAGTTTAACTTGTGGTATTATTTTGTTTCCGATTTTATTTCAGATAAATGCTTTTGCCCAGAATAACGAAGGTTTGAAACTCAAACCGAATGAAACCGAAACATGGATTAACAAAGGGGTTGCCCTAGGAAATCTTGGAAAAACCGAAGAAGCATTGCAAGCTTTCGACCAAGCGTTGAAGCTTAATCCGAAAGATGACAAGGTATGGGTAGTCAAAGGAATTGCTTTAGGAAAACTTGAGAAAAACGAAGAAGCATTGCAAGCATATAACCAAGCATTAAAACTCAATCCGGATAATGCCATAGCATGGTCAGGAAAAGGGAATATCTTAGGGAAGATCGGGAAAAGTGATGAAGCATTGCAAGCATTCGACCAAGCGTTAAAACTCAATCCGAAGGATGCCAAGACGTGGCATAACAAAGGGATTACCTTAGCAAATGTTAGGAAATACTCAGAAGCATTGCCAGCCTATGACCAGGCGCTGAAACTCAAACCGAATGAAGAAGAAACATGGTATAGCAAAGGGTACGCCTTAGGGTATGTCGGGAAATACTCAGAAGCACTTCAGGCATATGACCAAGCGTTGGAACTCAATCCGAATAATGCCAAAACGTGGTATAGAAAAGGGATTGCCTTAGGGTATCTCAAGAAAACGAAAGAAGCACTTCAAGCATTTGAAAAAGCACTGAAACTCAATCCGGAATATGCCGAAGCGTGGTTGAATAAAGGGATTGCCTTAGAATCTCTCGGGAAATCTACAGAAGCATTGCGAGCATTCGACCAAGCATTGAATTTCAATCCGAAGATAGCCTTTGCCTGGTATAGTAAAGCATCTGCTTTAATGAAACTCGGGAAATCCACTGACGCACTACAAGCTTACAACCAAGCGCTTGAACTCAATCCGAAGTATGCCGAGGCATGGTATAACAAAGCTTGTATTTATTCCTTAAATAAAGATAAAGTAAACGCATTAATGAATCTCAAAAAAGTTATTGAACTCGATCCTAAATGGAAAGAAGAAGCGAAAAAAGATAAAGATTTCAAGAGTCTTTGGGAGGATGAAGATTTCAAAAAACTTGTAAGCTAAACCAAGTTAATCAATACTTATAATTATTCAGCTGATCCTCAGACATTTTATCTTATATCAATATATACGCATTTGTTGATTTTCTTTAGACTTTCTCTGACTTTTCAATCATTGTCAAATATAGCCGCTGCACACTTAAACCAAATTTTGTTTTTCTTAAAGTATCTATTTCATCATCCTATCCTAATAATAACCATTTCAATCTTCTAAATCGGTTTAAAGGTATTTTGAGGTTCCGGGTTCGGTTCGGGGTAGAACCCGAATTGGTCGGACCAATTCGGGTCACAGACCGTTTCCTATAAGTAAGCAGTCCGAAGTCCTAAGTCTTGAGTCCGAAGATAAAAAACCAGAAAAGAAAAGATAGAAGAAAGAAGGTAGTAGATAGGGAGAAAATAAGAAGTCAGAAGCTAGAAGTCAGAAGTCAGA
>JBHGBB010000023.1:0-28439 GCA_041946755.1 bacterium
AATTATACTTAATGCAATTAGTGGTATCATAGGGTTAATAGTATTATTATAAATTAAGGGGTTATTTTCTCGAGAACGAATCCATCGAACCCGGCGAAATAATTGGTTGATAAAGGATTCTTCCCGATAATTTCGAAGTTTAGTTCGTGGTTGCCGGCTAATAATTCCAGCGGTCCATAGCTTACCGGTGCGGATGGAATAACCGTTTTATGATAGGCATCAAACGGTTGCCCGATCGTATCTCTATCCAGCGATGGCTGTATAATGCCATAATCCGCGGCCTGAGTATAGTAAACGATTAGGTTATATTTCGCTCTTTGTTTTGTCTGCAGCAGGAATGTCACCGAATCACCTGGTTTAGTATCTCGATAAAACGCGTGCTCTCCATTACTCCATTGATTGCCAGTCTCAGAACTCCAATATCCCATATTTTGACTGTCGATAATTCCGCCATTAACCGCAGTATTCGCTAGAATCGATTCTGCTTCAATAATATTTCTGACTTGATATACCTTAAATTTAGGTCGGGGATTGCGGTCGTTCGGTAAAGTAAACGATTGATGCGGCTCCTTTTGATACCAATACGCCAGACTGGAATAATCCGCAGTTTCATCGTTAGTCCCTCCATGTTCGATAGCAACATGGATGGATTTTTTGAATGGAATCGCATCAAGAACATGGAATCGATACGCGCAGATTTTCGATTGCGCAGTATCCTTAATGGTTAAACCATGGAATAAGCCTGAAAACGGTCCTTTACTGAAATACCAGCCGGAAATAAAATAATCTTCGGTCCCGGTACCAGTCCAGGAGGGTTTGGGTTCGTTATCGACATAAATATGTTCATCCCCCTCCAGAAACCATAGATTGTTCGGTTTCAGGTCTTGCATCGAGAGCACGGTGCCGAGAAAAAGCCCTTTTCCTTTTGCTTCTAGAATTGTATAATCTTTATTTAATACAGTCGGATTCTCTCGTCGCCATTGGGCATGCAAATAAGCTATATCCGAATCCAGTCGGTGCCGAAGCTGATAATAATCGATATGATAATAAAATGCACCTACCGGTTTACCGGTTAGATTGGTTACCTGAATCCGGGCTGATTTCCGGAACGGCATCGGTATATAACTATAATATCCACCGCTGGTCATTCCGACTAATAAGGAAGTGAACTGCTGATATTCTCCAAATCCGACGCCGAAGAAGTCGCCTATGGGAGTTAATACGCTTGGTTCTGGCTCATCATCCCAATACATTTTAAAAATCAGGTTTCTTAATGGAAATTCACCGGCTGCTGAGAATGTTACCCAGATATGGGTTATTACTCCCGGCCCTTTCATTTCAGCCAACGTTAAGGTATTGCCGGTAGGAATATATCGGCAATCGCCATTTCCGCCGGAAGTATCATAACTCGATATCTGGATCGATTTGGCATCTTTCAAATAGGGTAGGTGACCGATATTTAAAATATCTCCTAATGTACTATCTGCAAATGATACTGTAACTAAAAATACAAATAATCCTACAAAAATAACGCCACATTTTATCGTATTCATGCTTGACTCTCCTTTTAAATAGTATTAGGATTATACAATAAAATATCAAATTCTGTGTATAAAGGAAAAGAAAAGATGAAATTATTTATTTCCATAGTTACTTTTGCGGTTATTCTTGCTTCATTGAGTATTCCAGTTTCTGATCGATTCTATCTACAATCACCTGCCGGAGAACGGTTTACGCATATTGATGTTCATGAAACAACGATACTTCCTAATAGTAGATTGCTGACCCCGGCTGGGAAACAAATTCTCATAGCCCCGCATCCGTTTGGTATGACCTTAACTCCTGATGGAAAAGTACTGGTTACCGTTAATGGCGGGGTCGGCCCTTTTTCGATATCGATAATCCGAAATCCGGAAGATGATGCGCCGATAGTAACTCAGATTCCACAAAGTGCTAAAACTGAAAATAAAATCTTGCCGTCAGCGTTTATCGGAGTTGCCGTAGATGATGTGCATGATCTGGTGTATGTGTCGGGCGGGGATTCGGGCTCAATCTATGTATTCCGATTAAGTAATACGGAAAGACTGAAAGAAATCAATATCAATTCCGATAATTATCCTGATAGCTATACCACTGATATTGCGCTATCTGCTGATGGGAAATGGCTGTATGTACTCGATCTGGCAAATTATCGGATGGTAATTATCGATACCTTAACCAGTCAAGTAGTATCATCTATAAAAGTCGGTAGAAATCCATTCGCATTGGTTTTAACCAACGATGGTAAAAAAGCGTATTTAGCGAATATGGGTACATTCCAATATTCGCTGGTTGAAACGCGAGAACAAGATGATAAACGCGGAATTACTTTTCCTGCATTTGGATACCCCTCAAAGAAAGCGGAACAAGGAACTATTACTGAAGGGCGCAAAGTACCGGGATTGGGTGATCCGAATGTCCCGGAATCATGTTCGGTCTGGGGTATCGATATTTCAAATCCGATGAAACCAAAAGTCAGCATGAAGCTGAAGACCGGGCTTCCTATAGGCCAAGCTATCGGCGGGAGTAGTCCGGCAGGATTAGCGGTTACCCAGGATGCGCTATATGTCAGTAATTCGATGAATGATACCATTGAATCATATGACCTAAAAACATTGCAGCGGAAATGGAGAACCTTACTAACTCCAGTCCCTTTTCTCCGTCGATTACGAGGTGTGATTCCGTTCGGATTAGCATTATCGCCGGATGGAAAACGGCTCTATGTTGCCGAATCAGGAATAAATGCGGTTGGCATCCTTGAAACGAAAACCGGTAAAATCCTTGGCCATATCCCGGTAGGTTGGTATCCAGCGCAGGTGAATATTTCCCCAAACGGTAAATACCTTTATGTATCCAATGCAAAAGGCTTCGGGTCTGGACCGAATGGTGGGATGAATTTCAAGCCCGGACCGGAAGGGAGTTATATCGGTAAATTAATGAAAGGGACGGTATCAATTATTTCGATTCCATCAGATGCTTTACTTAAATCGTTAACCAATCAGGTTATTCTTAATAACGGATTTTTTAGTATCGCAAGGCAATCAGATGGCTTAGATAATCAGGAGATAAAATATGTGGTGTTTATTACGAAAGAGAATCGGACTTTCGATGAGGTGTTTGGCGATATGCCGAATGTCTTTGGCGATACCAGTTTAGCCCGATTCGGAGCGAATCGGTCGATCGATAAATATGACAACATAACGGTGATGCCGAGCCATCGGACGCTAGCTAAACAATTTACATTCAGCGATAATTTTTATGTTGATAGCGATGTTTCCGCAGATGGCCATCGATGGCTGGTTGGTGTCTATGCTAACCATTGGGTAGAGTCAATGGTGGCGGCATCGTATGGCGGTGGGGTAACGTTCAAAAAAAGTAAAGCCCCGGGTAGATTAGCGTTATTCGAATCGAATTCTTCGATGACCCCGGAAGATTATAATGAACACGGTTCGTTATGGGAGCATCTGGAAGAACACCGAATTCCATTTCGCAATTATGGTGAAGGATTCGAGTTTGCCGGGATTAGTGAAGCCGAAAATACCAAACCTACCGGTGCACGATTGCCGGTAAATATTCCGATGCCAGACCCTTTATTCGAAAACACCTGCCGCGAATACCCAACATTTAACATGAATATTCCAGACCAATATCGAGCAGACCGGTTTATTCATGAATTCAATAGTATCTATGATGCCGGTAAAAAGCCGTTACCCCGGTTTATTAATCTATATCTGCCGAATGATCATGGCGCCAAGTCGAAACCTGAAAAGGGATATCCTTACCTGGAATCATATATGATGGATAACGATTTAGCGTTAGGTAGAATCATTGAAACCTTATCGCATAGCCGGTTTTGGAAAAACATGGCGATTATCATTACTGAAGATGATGCTCAGAGTGGAGTAGACCATATCGATGCGCATCGGAGTTTGGTTATGGTAGTCAGCCCTTGGGCAAAACGGGGTTATGTATCGCATCAGCATACCAGTATTGCCAGTATTATGAAAACGATATATCGAATTCTGGATATTCCCTCATTGAATCTTTACGATGCTGCAGCGAATGATTTAAGTGATATGTTTACTCAAACGCCCGATTTTCAGCCATATCAACTCCAACCAATAGATACCCGCATATTCGATTCTGAAAAAGCACGAGATCCTAACGATCCGGAGTATCGAAAAGCGGCGAAAGAAAATGAATTAGAATTGGATTCGATGGCGGAAGCGATGCGGCAACTGGGATATCCGGAATAAGCTGATTCTATTGGATGATTACCGAAGCATGCGGGTCAAATGGATTGGTTCGAATGGCTAAAGAAAATAGGTATGGGTATTGGTTTTGTAAATGTTGCATATACCCCAACCATTCTAAGAGAAGCTGGATATACGCGCGTTTGATATCAGTCGATAGATGGTCATAATCCGATTTCGGTAAATCGGTAAAGTGAGTTCGATAGGAAAGCTCTTCGGTTAAATGGAATACCGCCCACAAGAGTTCGGTAAACGATTCATGTTCCAGTAAATTCTGGTTCTGAAGTAATCCGAGCAAAAATCCGCGTTTGGTGGTTAGAAATTGTTTCATGGTTTCTAAATCGCCATTTCGACTATCAATTTTAATTGCCAGCATTAATAATTGCTTTTTAGCAGCGCTAAACTCCTTTTCAGTCCAATCTTTTTTTACTAATACACACTTTTGAATAGCTTCATAATTAATATCGTATGCTCGAAAGGATTTAAATAAATATAATCCTACTTCGCTGAAGAACGAGCCGATAACCATATTCATCTTTTTAAGGAGCGCGCGTCGTTCCCGCATTTTCATCAATTCGTTAACTATCAGGGTTACTAACAGTACTTGTACCGGGAGAAAAGCAATATCGGAAATGAAATAGATATAAAACTGCTCTTTATAAATCAGATAGTCGACAAGATAGAATAACCCGGATAAGATAACTAAGGATAATCCGACTACAATTTGCCAATTGAACTTTTTCATAATTAAACCAAAGTACTGCAATGATTAAATAGGTAAATCGGTTATTCTTATAAAAACCGGCTAAGCCAATCGATTATCTCCTGTCGCATTGCCGGAGTTTCGATATGTGCGGTGTTAGACCTAACTAATTTCCAGTTGGTATCAGCCCCTTCTACATTATATACTTTTTGCAGTTCTTCGTCAATAATATCAACTCCGACTTGTGGCGTTAAGGGGTCTAATTCACCGACTAGACTTAGATGCGGTCTGGGAGCGATGAGTGCATTAATCTGCGCAGTAGAAAAATATTTTAATAGCCCGGGAACATAATAATATAATCCATGCAAATCCAATCCATTCACTTTGATTAATGTCTGGGAGTCGGTTAAACAGCAGATGTCGAGGCAAACTTTAATTCTAGTATCCAACGCTGCAATCCACCAAGCCATAGTGCTGCCCATCGACATGCCTAAGGTACCGATACGGTTGGCATCGACATCAGACCGGGTTAATAAGTAGTCTATCGCTCGTATACTATCATAAACCATCATTCCCCATAATACCTGACCAAACCAGAGCATATGTTTAAAGATAATCGATTCGGGTCTGGTACTTCGTTCACCGAACGCCCAGCTATCGATACATAATACCGCATAACCATGTCTGGTTAATTCTTCCGCATAAGGTGGGGTAGATAAATAATCGTTACCCAGTAATAATTCATTTTTACCCAGAGTATAGTTACCACCATGCGAATGATTATATAAAATCGTCGGCAATTTCTGTATGCTATTTTTGGGGCGGACGAAATATGCCGGAACTAGTTCCATACCGTTCAAATCCAGAACCAGTTTCTCCAGGATATAGGTTTCTTTTTCGGTTTCACTGACTTGCTTAACCGAAATAGGTCTGAATCGGTCAGGGGTATGGCCAAGAAGTGAATAGAGGAGTTTTCGCTGTTCGTTTTTATTGTTAGTCATATTAAGGTTCTCGTGCTTCAAATAAAGATAATTGTACTGGAACAATTTGTGTATATGGTGCAAAAATAAGCTCTACCGGTAATGAAGATCCACCGGGAGTGATGAATTGGAGTTGGACTGTGGTCGTAGAAACCGTTAGCGCATATTTACCTAGCAGGGTTGCGGTATCGGTTGACCCACTTCCAATCGAACCGGCACTCGGCGCGAAAAAAGTTCCGCCGGGAGTAATCCCCGAGCTAAGTTTAAATGCACCGCCGAAATCTCCACCGCGTGGATTGACCAAAATCGCCATATCTTTTCCATTGGAACTGCGCAGCGGGATATTGATGGTATACAGCAATCCATAATTACCGGCATTCGTCCGAGTAGCATAAGTCATGGCATCGGTGCCAACTATCTGAGTATCAGTCGGACTACGGATAATACTTATCCGCTGCATCCCACTCGTGGTATTGATTACTGCACTTAAACTCTTGGTTCGGTTCATTGCCGGGAAAGTACCTCGCCGATTATATCCATCTTGGGCTAGGTTGGTGAGAGAACTAAATGTAGTCAGGGTATTGGAAGATTGATTGAGCATGCAGATGGTATATCGAACTGACTGACTTGCATACACCTCGATAATTCCATGAGTTAATTGATTATACGTTACTCCGGTATTATCTAACACCGTATCCAGAACAAATAACGCATTGCTGGAGATAGTAACCGGAGTCAATGCGGTAGTAGACTGTAAGAAATCCGCTACCGCTTGTTTGCCGATTTGTGAATAGGCGGTACCAAATCCGCTCGCGCGACGGAGAATAGTTACTGTTGCTGTGGTATATCCCATATTCTGACCAACAACGGTAATTTTCTTTGTACCGCCAGCATAATTTACATGATATACATAGATTCGGGTAGTGCCTGCAGCAACACCGGCGGTATACATTATTCCATCAGCAGTTGCATATTCCGGGTCATCGCTATATATCAAGGGGCCACCGGAGTCGGTATTGCTGACTGTAATCTGAGGTAAGGAAGCGCCATTGATTCCATACATACTGGTTGTCCCACCTTGCGCCATCGCATTCAGAACTGTTTCCATTGATACCGGAGTATCAACCGCCCAGACTATATCTAGAGCGATTAAATATAAGGTAAATAACAATATAAATATAACTTTATATCGCATAATTAGTAGTATACAAAGACCCAATATAGTTTATATTTGGGGTCTCTGGGTATCTTAGTGCCTTTGTAGCAATATATAAATATTTTAGTTTAAACCGCGAATTTGAGCAATCCAGGATTGACGGAATCGGGAAATGAGCATAGAATTTATTTGGATTGAAACCATAATTTAACGGAGCGATGCCGCTATGCAAATCGAAGAAAAAGTAATGCAAGGATTTAATTTGAAGGTAATATCAATGAATCAGTTCCGGATCGGAATCGCTGTCGATATCGGACCGCGAATATTATATTTAGCCCATCATACTAAACCGGCATTAAATGTATTCAATATTATGCCGGAAGCCGGTTCGCAAACTGCTGATGGATTCTGGCATATTTATGGTGGACATCGGTTATGGAGTTCTCCGGAAGCTACTCCCCGGTCGTATTCGCTGGATAATCAGTCGGTAAAACTTGAATTCAGTAAAGATAAAATAACGATTATTGGTAATCCGGAACCATCGAATGCTATCCAAAAAAAGATTTATATCCAGCCGGCTAAAGGAAAACTTGGAATCGAAGTAGTGCATACTATCACCAATATCGGCAGATGGCCGGTACAACTTGCCTGTTGGGCATTATCAGTAATGCGGCAGAATGGGACGGCAATTATTCCCATAATCCCGCATAGAGTTGATGAAGCGGGATTATTACCCGACCGGCATCTATCATTATGGCCGTATACTTCATTAGCCGATAAACGGTTAACTTTTCTCGATAAATATATCCTTGTGCAACAGAATCCCAAAATAACAAATCCGATTAAATTGAGTACCAAATCTCATCCTGATTGGGTAGCATACTGGGTTCAAGGATTATTGTTCGTTAAACGGTTTAAACCTGAACCGGGAGCATATCCTGATTTCGGAAGTAATGTTGAGGTATATACCAACGATGCGATGCTAGAAGTAGAAACTCTTGGTCCGCTAAAAACGATTCGTCCGGGAGAGAGTATCCAGCATATCGAATGGTGGAATATAATACCATTCGGAAATACCAAGTTAGATATCAACAAAATCGGGAAAGTGATGAAATAATATTCGGGGTTTGATTAACCAAACCCCGAGTATAGACTTGGATTTATTAGGATGAGTCTTAACGTTTTTCTATGGGGATATATTTATTTTTTATGTTGCCGATATATATCTGCCGCGGCCGTGTAATTCGAGTCATCGGGTCATCATGCTGTTCTTTCCATTGGGCAATCCAGCCGGGTAATCGGCCGATAGCAAACAAAACGGTAAACATATTCAACGGTATACCCATTGCCCGAAGAATGATTCCGCTATAGAAATCAACATTAGGATATAGTTTTCGATCGATGAAATAAGGGTCTTTTAACGTCAACTCTTCTAGCTTCATAGCGATATCCAGTAATGGATCTTTTTTCCCAAGTTTCTTGAGTACCCGGTCACTGGTTTTCTTTAAGATCGTTGCCCGCGGATCGAAATGCTTATATACCCGATGCCCGAACCCGAACAATTTAAATCCGCTGGATTTATCTTTGGCTAATTTAATACAATCTTGGGCAGTGAGATGGCCTTGATGAATCTTAGTTAACATTTCCAGTACTTCAACATTCGCTCCACCATGCAGGGGACCCCATAACGCGCAAACTCCGGCTGCGCAAGAGGCATATAAATTCGCATGACTGGAGCCAACCATCCGAACGGTAGAAGTACTGCAATTCTGTTCATGATCGGCATGCAGGATAAGAATCAGATTCAATGCATCTTCTATTTCCGGCTCGATGATATATTGGTTATAGGGCATTGAGAACATCATATGCAGGAAATTTGCACAATATCTGAGTTTGGGATCCGGATATACAAACGGCAGACCTGAACACCGGCGATATGAATATGCGGCAATAGTTCTGATTTTACTTATTAAACTTGCGGCCGCTTCTTCGAAGATATCCATATCTTTAAGATTAAAGAACTGCGGTTCGAAACAGAATAGCGTGTTAATCATCGCGGAGAGGATTGCCATCGGTGGTGCATCTACCGGGAAACCTTCGAAATGATGCCGCATTGCTTCATGGAGATGAGCATTATCGGTAAACTCGCGACTGAACCGGGCGAGCTCATCCGATTTCGGTAATCGGCCGAAAATCAGTAACCAGGCGGCTTCTAGAAAATTCGGTTTCTCGCGGTCGAAATCTTCGATCGGGATTCCGCGATATCGGAGTATGCCTTTTTCGCCATCGATATAAGTTATCGCACTTTTGCAGGTGCCGGTATTCCCCAGGCTTGGGTCAACCGTAATATAACCGGTTGTTGTTCGAAGCTGGCTGATATCGATTCCTTTTTCCCCTTCAGTACCTTCGATGATCGGCAGTTCGATTTGTTTATCGTCCAGAATCAGTTTTGCTGTTTTTGCCATAGATATATCCCCCTTGAGTTAGGATGTGAATTCCCGCAGCTGATATGCCCTTGCTTATAATTTATAACATAATCATGAATTTAGAGTCAAACTATTTTTATTGCAGATTTAGTTTTATAGAGGCATAATTCATAGATATATTGAACTTAACAAAAGTTGATTAGGGTAATAAATAATATTGCACCTTAATCAAATATACGCTTCTTGATAATAACGGTTGCATATGGCTTTTATTCGATTCTATTTAGGTTTTGGTATTTTATTTATCATATCAGGGATATTTATTCTTTCGCAATTCTGTTCTCGGTATGAAAAATCTAATCAGTATTCAAATACTTACAAAAGAATATTAGCTTGGCTGCAAATAGTGATGGGTATCCTCTTCCTGTTATTAACATTGCTGCTTTCAACAGTGCATAATTATTCATAAGATTAAATAGCATACCTGCCAATAGTAATCAAATCCATGAGGTAATTAGGAAACATTTATTCCCATAGACTTGAGTCATTAACTACTTATTTTCAATCATAAAAACTAGGATAATAATTACTTACCACCGGGGAGGACCTAGTGTGCCTTCAAGGCACACTAGGTATACTCCGGTATAACGCCAGGGCAAAGAATTCTGGTAGAGTGGATGAGAAATCGATATGTATAGAATTGATGGATTATTTCGATATAGGCAATAAGTGTATGAAAAGCAATGATTGAATAAAGATTGGTACCATTATTTGGATGCGTTGAAGATAGGGCATGGTTCTAGTGAAGGTAATTTCGCGAGTGTAATCGCTCCCGAAACAGAATAATCTTTTGCCAAATGGAAAAAGATTATTTAAATCCTTGATTTTACTATCGGTATAATTCTTTTCCAAATGGAAAAGAATTATTATTGGAATCGGATTCTTCAAAAATTCAGATAAATATGTTGTTGGTGTAAAAGAACCTATTAACTATAACAAGATAAAAAAACAAAGTATGTCTCTATGAAATAAGAGCGTTTAGCCACTATAAAAACCACTGATTTTGTTAGATAAATCAATCAAAACAGCCGAGTTATTATAGTGAAAATAATAGTGTTTAAACTTGACACAACCGGTTAATAATGTTATAATAAGTTTAGATAATGTGAAAAAAGGAACAATAAATCATGGCTAATGGGTCTACCAGTAAGAATGCAATTATCCGTTTATCCCGATACAAAAATGCATTATATCGCTTGAAATTATTAGGGTTTGTAAAAGTATTTTCCGATAACTTAGCCGATGCGGTGGGGGTAAAGCCATCGCAAGTCAGGAAAGATTTCTCGTTATTCGGTATATCCGGAAATAAACGCGGTGGATATTTAATCGATGAACTGATCAATAAACTTAATACTATTCTTGGCAAGAATGAGACGCAAAAAGTAGTTATTGTTGGTGCCGGGCATATCGGAACCGCGTTAATGAAATATAAAGGATTCGAAAAAGAAGGGATAAAAATCATTGCCGCGTTTGATATCGATCCCGCAAAATACCAGAAACAAGCTGAAGTCCCGATACTGCCATTGGAAGAGTTAAAAGAAGTAATTCAGAAACATCAAATTCGGATCGGGATTATTGCGGTCCCGGATATCGCGGCACAGCAAGCCGCCGATTTAATGCTGGCTGCAGGAATTAAAGGGATTCTGAATTTCGCACCGATCCGCCTTCGTGGACCGGAGGAAAGTGTAATCAATAATGTGAATTTAGAAATCGAGTTGGAAAATGTAATTTATTTTGCGAATGCAATAAATAGACAAGTATCGGCATCAATTGAAAAATAAGATTGCATAGATTAGAAAGCTAGATTAGGGTAGGTTAGATCAAGTTTTTCTGTGCAATCTTTTTTTATAAATAAAAACGATATACCATGCCAACCCGCATAGAAAAAGATTTTCTTGGACAAAAAGAAATTCCGATGGATGCCTATTGGGGAATCCATACCCAGCGGGCGATTGATAATTTCCGAATCACCGGAACACCGGTTGAGTTCGATTTAATCAAATCGTTGGCGATGGTAAAAAAAGCCTGTTGCTTGGCTAATCAAGAGCTTGGATTATTAGCAGAAGAAAAAGCTCAAGCTATTCAGTCCGCTTGTGAAGAAATAATACTCGGGAAATATCAAGACCAATTCCCGGTCGATGCATTGCAGGGTGGCGCCGGTACTTCCACCAATATGAATGTAAATGAGGTTATTGCCAACCGGGCGATAGAATTGATGGGGGGTACTAAAGGAGACTATGCAATAGTTCATCCGGTAGAAGAGGTCAATTTGCATCAGTCAACGAATGATACTTATCCTACCGCACTAAAAGTAGCTGCGATATTTAAATTTAGAGAGTTAAGTCAGAAGATAGCCGAACTCCAAGGAGTATTCCAGAAGAAAGAGAAAGAGTTCGCAGCTATCGTCAAAATCGGGAGAACAGAGTTGCAGGAAGCGGTCCCGATAACTTTAGGTGCAGAATTCGGCGCGTTTGCTGAAGCTATTGCACGCGACCGATGGAGAACGTTTAAATCTGAAGAGCGGCTGCGAGTAATCAATCTAGGCGGAACCGCAGTCGGTACTGGTCTAACCGCACCGCGAAGTTATATTTTTCTGGTAACCGAGAAGCTCCGGGATATAACCGGATTGGGATTAACCCGGGGTGAGAATGTTCTAGACCAGACCGCAAATGCCGATTGTTTCGTCGAAGTTTCCGGCATGTTGAAAGCACATGCCAGCAATCTCATTAAAATCGCTGATGATTTACGATTAATGAATCTATTAGGCGAAATCGAGTTGCCGAAAGTACAGCCCGGTTCATCGATTATGCCGCAAAAAGTAAATCCAGTAATTTTAGAAGCGGCTATCCAAACGGGCTTGAAGGTTATTGGTAACGACCTGATGATTACCGAAGCCGCATCCCGAAGTAGTTTCCAAATCAACGAGTTTATGCCGGTAATCGCGCACGCGCTTCTCAATTCATTGAAGATATTAGTAAATATCAATGGAATATTAACATCGCATATTGAACTTATAACTGCAAAAAAAGAAAATAATTTAAGGTATGTTGATACAAGTCCGATGATTATAACCGCGTTTTTGCCGCATATCGGATATGAGAAAGCAACAGCATTATTACAGGAATTCAATAAAACCGGTAGCAATAATCTTCGTGACTATTTAACTGAGAAACTTGGAAAAGAATTGGTCGACCGGGTATTATCACCGGAAAATCTGGTTTCGTTAGGATATCGTGACCATGAAAACAACGCCTAAATCGTTACGATTACATCTCGGAATATTCGGCAGAACCAACGTCGGTAAATCTAGCTTTTTGAATCTAGTTGCCGGACAAGATGTCGCGATAACCTCGCCAGTTCCAGGTACGACTACCGATGTGGTCGAGAAACCGATGGAACTATTACCGATAGGTCCGGTCGTTTTCCTGGATACCGCCGGATACGATGATATCTCGGTTCTAGGGGAATTACGAATTAAAAAGACCAAAAAGATTTTCGATCGGTCGGACATCATCCTAATTATCACCGAACCGAATAAATGGACTGAATTCGAACAAACGATTCTTGAAGAAGCAAAACAAAGAAAAATCCCGGTAGTAATTATTATCAATAAGATAGATTTAGAACGACCGACAGAATCATTTATTGTGGAATTAAAATCGAAATCAGATAGAATGATTCTTTGTTCGAGTATTGCAACTAAGAATCGTGACACTTATCTAAATGCGTTAAAGAAACACTTGATCGAATTATGTCCGGAAGAGTATTTATCTCCCCCGGCGTTAATCGGCGATTTGGTACCTGCGGGTGGAATAGCAGTTCTGATTATACCAATCGATTTACAGGCACCGAAAGGGAGATTGATACTCCCGCAAGTACAGACTATTCGCGATACCTTAGATAACGATGCGGCAGTATTAGTGGTTAAAGAGCGGGAATATGCGGCTATGTTGACGCATTTAAACCGATTACCCGATATCGCAGTCTGCGATTCTCAAATGGTACTCAAAATGGTAGCAGATACTCCCAAATCGGTTAAATGCACTACCTTTTCGATATTATTCTCCCGGTTTAAAGGGGATTTGGTTGAAGCGGCGAAAGGAGCAGCAGTGATTAATCGATTACAACCAGGCGATAAAATTCTTGTTGCGGAAGCGTGCAGCCATCATGCTATCGAAGATGATATCGGCAGAATAAAAATCCCGCGATGGCTACGGCAATATGTTGGAGGAGATTTATTAATCGAGGTATATTCCGGTCAGGATTACCCCGAGAATCTGAAACAATATAAGCTTATTATTCATTGTGGTGGTTGTATGATTAATCGCCGAGAAATGTTATCGCGAATTCAACTTGCTAAAGAAGCCGGAGTGCCGATAACGAATTATGGATTGGCGATATCGTTGGTACAAGGAGTAATCGACCGGGTATTATCACCATTTCCTGCAGCCTTAGATGCATTCAAACGAAATAGTGCAAAACCGATACGTGCTCAAAAGAACCTGAAAAGCAATACAGAACTTAATGTTCATTTTGTTTCTACAAATTAGTAATTATTATTGTTTTATATGAAAGCAACAACATTAAAACGGAAAATCATTGTTTCAGTACAAAGTGTAATACTGGTTTTAAGCATATCCTTGATAATTCTTGGCTATTTTGTAATCAAGAATAATATCATCGCTCGAGCTCAACGCCAGGTATATCTAGATTTGCGTGCAGCTCGTATTGTCTATACCGGAGAGATCGATAAAATCAAGAATGCGTTTAGTCTATTATCGGATAATGGAATAACGGATATCGAAGAAGCGCGTAAAAAGATTGGTATTGATTATTTATTTGTCGTTCCAAAAGAGCAAAAATATACAGTTAAAAGCGAAATCGCCCGAACCGCATTTTTAGGGAAAGGGATTGGTGGTACTCGAATTATCGGTACCAAAGAGTTGGAAGCATTAGGCACCGATGTCTATCAACGGACTTTGATGGAAATCAAAGAAACACCAAAAGCGAGACCGAGTGATGATAAATTGATTACTAAAGCGATGGCGATAGAATATGCGATCCCGATACATGATAAATCCGGAAATATCAGCAAAGTTATTTATGGCGGGAAAATCATCAATCGCGATTTCGAATTAATCGACCGGATCCATGGCTTGGTATTCGAAAAAGATATGTATAAAGGCAAACCGATTGGTACCGTAACGATATTCCAGAATGATGTTAGAATAGCAACCAACGTTCTGGATAACTATGGCAATCGAGCGGTAGGTACCCGAGTGTCACAAACAGTATACGAAAAAGTAGTTGATAAAGGAGAACGGTGGATCGACCGGGCATTTGTGGTTACGGATTGGTACCTAACGGCCTATGAACCGATTCGGGATATTAATGGTAAAATCATCGGGGTTTTATATGTTGGGTTATTAGAACAGATATTCCGGGATATTATTCGTAATATCTTATTAATTTTCTTAGCCATAATTATCGGGGCAGCAATAGTAGCAGAAATTCTATCGCATATTATAGCCAATTCTATTTCGCGGCAATTGACTAATATGACAACGGCTACTGGACAAATAGCTAATGGCGATTTATCGATTCGAGTACAAACTGATGGTTCAGTGAAAGAATTGAATACGGTTGCAACTGCTTTTAATGAAATGGCCGGTAAATTGGCCGAACGAGAACAAAATCTGAAAACTGCTAATGATAAATTGGAAACCTTAAATAAAAGCTATCTAGATCTCATTGGATTTGTATCTCATGAATTAAAAGGGATTTTAGCCTCGACCATTTTGAATGCATATGCGGTGCGGGACGGTTTCTTGGGGATGATTAATTATCAACAGCGGAAAGCGCTGGATTCGGTAGTTCGACATTTAGATTATTTCTCGGCTACGGTCAAGAATTTCCTGAATTTGAGCCGGATTGAAAAAGAAGAAATGCAGGTACATAAAAGAAAAGTTATGTTAAAGGAAGATGTTTTCGATTTCGCAATTGAAGAATTCGCTAAACCAGCCAGCGAAAAGAATATCCAAATTATAAATCAAATTGAGTCTGCATTGCCTATTGTAGGTGAAAAAGACATGCTATTAATCGTAGCCAACAACCTGGTTGGTAACGCCGTGAAATATGGAAATCCGGGCGGTAAAATTATTTTATCAACAAAATCAGTTGCTGATAAACTCCAAATCGAAGTGTATAATGACGGTCGTCCGATAACCACTGAAGAGAAAGATAAACTGTTTAAGAAATTCTCCCGGTTAAGTTCTCCGGAAAGTAAAAAGGCGCAAGGTACCGGATTAGGATTATTTATTACTAAACAAATCATTGATCGACACGGAGGTTCAATTTGGGTTGAACCGCGAGAAGCCGGAAATGCATTTATCTTCCAATTAGAGAAAGGGAAATAATATGGTAACTCCTTTAGATATCATTAAGAAGAAACGGGCACAAGCGATAAATCATGTTGTCGGAAAAGGGTATTTATCGAACAAGCGTGTCTATGTAGGTATGGCGACCTGTGAAATTGCCGCCGGATCAAAAGAGGTTATGGAAGTATTCCAGACCTATATGAAAAGTGGTTTAACCGATGTTTATTTAAGCCAAAAAGGCTGTGCTGGACGATGTAACCTAGAACCGACTGTGGAAGTCGTTGAAGAAGGTAAAATCCCAGTTAAATATGGTAAGGTAACCAAGGAGATGGCAAAAGAAATTGTCGAACGCCATATTAAAAAAGGTGAAGTAATTGAAGATTGGGTTATTCGATAAAGGGGTTATAGATAATTATGGCTAAAATAAAGAAATATGTAATCACTCTCTGTGATGGACCGACCTGTATTCACAAACGAGCTAAAGAATTACAACATATTTTAGAACTTGAACTGGAAAAACACGGACTTAAAGAAAAAGTGCAGATCAGTTTATCCGGTTGCCTCGGTATGTGCGATAAAGGGCCGATTATGATCATTAATCCGGGATATACCATTTATGGCGCGATTACCGAAAAAGATATACCGAAAATAATCGAAGAGCATTTGGTTAAAGGGAAGCCGCTAACCAGGCTGGTAATTGATGAAGACCATTTATTCAACCGGTTCTACCGCATTTTCGGCGATGTCCATTTCTTTGGAAAACAGATGCGGATTGCACTCCGAAATTGCGGTATTATCGATCCGGAAAGTATTGACGATTATCTCGCGTTACGTGGGTATGAAGCGCTAGCGAAAGTATTAACTGAAATGACTCCGGAACAGGTTATCGCTGAAGTTAAAAAAGCGGGATTACGCGGTCGCGGTGGTGCCGGCTTCTTGACCGGATTGAAATGGGAACTTACAGCAAAAGAGGCGAATGAAATCAAATATGTTATTTGCAATGCGGATGAAGGCGATCCCGGTGCGTTTATGGATCGGAGCATGATTGAAGGTGACCCGCATACGGTGCTGGAAGGTATGATCATCGGAGCGTATGCGATCAAGTCGAAACAAGGGTATATCTATATTCGTGCAGAATATCCATTAGCAATCAAACGATTAGAAAAAGCGATTGATGCGGCACGAAAAGAAGGATTTTTAGGTAAGAATATTCTTGGTTCAAATTATTCGTTTGATCTCGAAATCCGATTGGGTGCCGGAGCGTATGTTTGCGGAGAAGAAACCGCATTAATTCATTCAATAGAAGGACATCGGGGAATGCCGAGACCACGCCCGCCATATCCATCAGTGCAAGGTTTATTCGATAAACCGACTTTAATAAATAATGTCGAGACCTGGGCAAATGTACCGGTGATTATTCTTGATGGTGCGAAATGGTTCAGTTCGATTGGTACTGAAAAAAGCAAAGGAACGAAAGTATTTGCCCTTGCTGGTAAGATCAATAATACCGGGTTGGTTGAAGTACCGATGGGAACGACGTTACGAAGCATAATTTATGATATCGGTGGTGGCATACCAAACAATAAGAAATTTAAAGCGATTCAGACCGGTGGTCCTTCAGGTGGTTGTTTACCGGAAACGTATCTCGATACTAAAATCGACTATGAATCATTAGCGCAAGCCGGGTCGATTATGGGTTCAGGTGGAATGATTGTTATTGATGAAGAATCATGTATGGTCAATATAGCCAAATATTTCTTAGAGTTTACGCAAAATGAATCCTGTGGTAAATGTACCCCTTGTAGGGAAGGAACGAAGCGGATGCTAGAAATTCTGGAAAGAATTACTATGGGGAAAGGCGAAGAAGGCGATATTGAGAAACTCGAACGGTTAGGTAATATGATTCATAAAGCATCGTTATGCGGTTTAGGTCAATCCGGTCCAAATCCGGTATTGAGCACGATCAAGCATTTTCGCCATGAATATGAAGAACATATTCGGGATAAGAAATGCCGGTCGAGTTTCTGCCAGGCATTATTAACTTATCTGATTACTGAGAATTGTACCGGATGTACTGCATGTAAACGAGTTTGTCCGACCGGAGCGATTTCCGGTAGCGCTAAACAACGGCATGTAATTGACCAGACGAAATGTATCAAATGCAATCTCTGTTATAAAACCTGCAAATTCAACGCGATTAAAAAGTCGTAAGGAGTTGCTAAATGAAAAAGAAAATAACCATTTATTTTAATGGAAAACCATATGAAGTCGACTCTGATCAGACGATTATGCAAGCGGCAGATCGACTGGGATTCCGTATTCCCAGTCTCTGTTATCACCCGCGATTATCGATAGAAGGTGCCTGCCGGGTATGTATCGTGCAAGTTGAGGGAATGAGGAACTATGTCGCTTCCTGTGCATATCCGATTGCGGATGGCATGAAAATATGGACCAATACCGATGAACTTCGTCGAGCGCGGCGGGATATTGTTGAACTGATTCTCGATAATCATCCAGAAGATTGCCATGTCTGTGAACGAGACGGAAACTGCGAATTACAGCGACTTGCTTATGCGATGGGAATTCGGAAACGGCATTTTGAAGGTGAGAAAAAACATTATGACCGGGATTTATCATCGCCCTCGGTTATCCGCGATCCGAATAAATGCATTTTGTGCGGTCGTTGCGTTCGGATTTGTGCCGAGGTGCAAAAAGTAAACGCATTAAACCATGCATATCGCGGATTTAGAACAGTAGTGATGCCGGCATATAACCTTCCATTTAGTGAGACCGTTTGTACTGCTTGCGGTCAATGTATTAATGTTTGTCCAACAGCTGCATTTGTTGAACGGAATTATACACAAGAATTATTTCAGAAATTAAACGATCCGAATGTGATAAAAGTCGTTCAGTTTGCCCCTTCGGTTCGGGCAGCGATTGGAGAAGCGTTTGGCGAAGAGCCGGGCCGATCGATGCAAGGCGAATTGGTAGCAGCGTTACGTCGGTTAGGATTTGATTATGTTTTCGATACTCAACTTGGTGCCGATATGACCATTATGGAAGAAGCGAGTGAATTTATCGAGCGGTTCCAGGGTAAGGGAAAACTCCCGATGATAACTTCTTGTTCCAGTGCCTGGATGAAATGTTTAGAACAATTTTATCCGGATTTGATTGACAATGTTTCTACCTGTAAATCGCCAATGTCGATGATGGGCGCGTTGATCAAGACCTATTTTGCCGATAAAATCAAAACCGATCCGAAGAAGATATTAAGTGTTGCCATTATGTGTTGTACTGCAAAAAAATATGAAGCGGAACGGCCGGAATTAATGGTTGATGGGATGCGAGGAGTAGATATCGTAGTCACTACCCGGGAAATAGCCTGGATGATTAAATCTGCCGGAATCGATTTCCTCGATTTGAAAGAAGAACAATGCGATAATCCATTAGGTTTATCTTCCGGTGGCGGTGCGATTTTCGGTACCACTGGCGGTGTCATGGAATCCGCATTACGTACCGCATATGAGCTCTATGTGGGTGAGACCTTGTTGAACATCGAGTTTGCCGAATTACGCGGATTTAAAGGAATTAAAGAAGGCAAACTGAATATGGATGGGAAAGAGATTAGAGTAGCAGTAGCGCATGGGTTAGGTAATGCCAATCAGTTACTTGAAATCGTTCGGTCAGACCCGAATAAATATCATTTTATCGAGATCATGGGGTGTCCGGGAGGATGTATCGGAGGAGGCGGGCAGCCGTATGCCGGATTTAACTCGATACCACTGGATGAAACTTGTTTAGCTAAACGCGCGGAAGCATTATATGAAATCGATAGAACCAAGACGATTCGTAGAAGTTATGAGAATCCGGATGTGCAACGAATTTATAAGAAGTTTTTAGGAAGACCTTTAAGTCCATTAGCGCATAAATTATTACATACCCATTATAAAGCGAAAACTCCAGTGGGAATAGTTCCGCGCGAAATGCAGGTGCGGTAAAAGGAGAATAAGATATGGTAGAAACCAAAGAGAAACCAAAATTCGATTTAACCGAACTCAAAAAGTTTATCGATTCGGTGAAACATAATGAACATCCGGAATCGTATGTCATTGCAATTCTACACAAAGCGCAGGAATTATATGGTCATCTGGATAAATCGGTTATGGATGAGATAGCGATTCAGATGAATATTCCGACAGCGCATATTTGGGGTGTGGCGACCTTCTATCACTATTTCAATCTGAAACCGCGCGGGAAATATAACATTGCGGTTTGTCTTGGTACTGCCTGTTATATTAAAGGAGCGCAGGATATTCTCGATACGATTAAAGATGAATTGAAGATTAATATCGGGCAAACAACCGAGGATAAGATATTTACCCTGCAGGAAGCGCGATGTTTAGGTGCTTGCGGTATTGCCCCGGTAATCATGATCGAAGATAAAATCTATGGTTCATTAACCCCGAAAAAAGTTAGCGACTTATTAAAAAGTTACCGTAAATTAGCGGCAAATAATTAATCTTATGAAATATATTAACGAACCTATAATCGAAGAATTATTAACGCACGCCGAAAATGTAAAACCGACGGAAATAGACGCTATCTTGGAGAAGTCGAAATCATTACAGCGATTGTCTTTATCAGAGACCGCAGCGTTATTGATGGTACAAGACCCCATCTATATTAAGAAGATATTTGATGCTGCAGCATATGTTAAAGAGTCGATCTATGGAAAACGGGTAGTGTTGTTTGCACCGTTATATATCAGCAATTATTGTTCAAATTCCTGTCTCTATTGTGCATTTAAAGCGGATAATAAATTGGTTAAACGGAAAGCATTATCCACCGATGAAATTAAACAGCAGGTGGAATGGCTGCTGAAACGCGGGCATAAACGGATTCTCCTGGTTGCCGGAGAATCGAAGCCAGCTGGAGTGGAATCATTAATCGATTATTATGTTAATTCCATTAAAGCGGTATATTCAGCATCAGCGGGTCCGCATAAAATCCGGAGAGCGAATATCAATTGCGCGCCATTAAGCGTTGAAGAGTTCAAGCAGTTGAAAGCTGCCGGAATCGGTACTTTCCAGATATTCCAGGAAACTTATCATGAGAAGACTTATCATTATGTTCACCCAAAGGGACCGAAAAGCGATCCGGATAACCGCGTTGATGCGATCGACCGAGCGTTTATGGCTGGCATCGATGATGTAGGCATAGGCGTCTTGTATGGGCTTTATGATTATCGGTTTGATACCCTAGCGATGCTGATGCATATTGAGGCGTTGGAAAAGAAGTTTAATGTCGGCCCACATACCATTTCGGTGCCGAGGATAGAGCCGGCATTAGGAGTAGAATTCACTAAAAATATTCCGCATCAAGTCTCGGATATGGATTTTAAAAAGTTGGTTGCCATTCTCCGGTTATCAGTACCATATACCGGGATGATATTATCGACCCGGGAAACGGCTACCATGCGGGATGAATTGGTAAATTTAGGTATTTCCCAAATCAGCGCTGAATCGAGTACTGCACCTGGCGGATACTCCGATGCTCAGCGAGATAAGAATAGTGACCCCCAGTTTGCGGTGAGCGACCATCGGAGTTTGGATGAAATCATCGGGTCGTTAATCAACCAGCAATATATCCCGAGTTTCTGCGCAGCCTGTTATCGGAAAGAGCGAACCGGAGAAACCTTTATGGCTTTGGCCAAACCGGGGACGATTAAAGGGAAATGCAGTATGAACGCATTAATAACCTTGAAAGAATATCTGGATGATTTTGCTTCGGATAAGGTTCGAACTGAAGGATATAAACTTATCGAGAAGATGAAATCGTGTTTGTCTGATAGTGAACAGAAACAACTAGCCGCATTTTTTGATGAAATTAATCATGGAATCCGTGATGCTTATGTCTAAAACGGACGAAATACTGGATAAGGTATATTCCGCATACCTGCCGGAGCGAGAAGATATCATATATCTCCTATCGTTAACCGCAGCCGATGCGGTTAATACCTTATTCCGCTTTGCAGACAAGGTAAGACATGAAGTATTGGGTGACGGGATTCTATTGCGCGGAATCGTCGAGTTCTCGAACTATTGTCATAATACCTGTTTTTATTGCGGATTGAATAAAAACAATCGGCGAATCAAACGGTATCGGCTATCGAAGCAACAGGTATTCGATAGTGTCGAGAATATAGCCAAATCCGGTATAAAAACGGTGGTATTACAATCGGGGGAAGAAGATGATTTAAATCCATCGTGGTTGAGTGAAATTATATCGGAAATAAAGATACGGTTTGGTATAGCCGTAACTTTATCGGTCGGGGAACGGAGTTATGCCGATTATAAACTCTGGAAAGAAGCCGGGGCAGATAGATACCTATTAAAAATCGAAACTACTGATACAAAGTTATATAATTTACTTCATCCTGGAATGAGCTTTGAGAATCGGGTTCGGTGTATCCATGAGTTAAAGCAGTTAGGATACCAGACCGGTTCCGGGAATATTATTGGTTTAAAAGGTCAGACGATTGAGACGATTGTTAACGATATTCTCTTTTTTAAACAAGAAGAGTTGGATATGATTGGCATCGGTCCTTTTATCGCGCATCCAGGAACGGAATTAGCTTTAGAAAAAAGAGGTGATGTATTACTAACGTTGAAAACCATAGCGGTTACGCGGATAGTAACTAAATATCCTAATATCCCGGCAACCACTGCGCTTGGTAGTTTGGAGAAAGATTATCGGATTGAAGGATTACAATCCGGTGCGAATGTTTTAATGCCGAATTTTACCCCGCAGCCATATCGGAAATATTACGAAATCTATCCGGGGAAACGGTGTGTAGAAGAACCGGTTGGTGCCTGTGGATTTTGTATGGAAGGGATTGCGGATTCAATAGGTCGGTATATTGACTATTCAATCGGCAATACCATATAGACAACATAATTGGGGTTTATATAGACTTTTAAAGAGGGACTGGGGAGCAAACTGCATGTTATGCAATTTGCTGTTTTAGTCTAATATTTAACTTCAATAAGATAATGTAAGATAAGTATTATCAATAAGTAATAGTAACGTAGAATAAATTATGTAGCCATTAAGGGTGAGTGGGGTAGAACCCGAATTGGTCCGACCAATTCGGGTTCTACCCCACCATCATGAAATACTATATTTAAACTTAAATTTTTAGAGAAAGGGGTATCATGAGTAGTAATCCGCTGAAGATTCTGAAACAGAAGAAGCAAGAAGCGATTCATACGAATTTGCCGCGTTGGACCGCTACCACCCGGATAAATGTCGGGATGTCGACCTGTGAAATTGCTGCCGGGTCGAAACTCGTCTGGAACGTTCTCCATGAAGAGATTAAAAAACGGAAGCTGAAAGATGTCTATATCGGCAAAAAAGGGTGTGTCGGGAGATGCCATCTCGAACCAACCGTAGAAGTATTAGAATTTGGCAAAATCCCGTTTAAATATGAGAATGTCGATGCGAAAAAGGCGCGGCAAATTGTCATCGACCATCTGGTTAAGAAAAACGTTCCATCTCCCAAAGAAGAACCTGGATTTGAACGAAGTAGTAAAGATTTATTAACCGATAAATCGCATTATATTTTCGGTGATATCGACTATTTTAAAAAACAAAGACGGATGGCGTTGCGGAACTGCGGCGTCATAGATCCGGAAAGTATCGATGATTATCTGGCAGTGCGCGGATATGAATCCCTGGCGAAAGTCTTGACGAACTATACTCCGGAACAGGTTATCGAAGAGATCATGAAATCCGGGCTTCGCGGTCGAGGCGGTGGCGGGTTCCCAACCGGCACCAAATGGAAATTCGTTGCCGACCAGAAATCGGATGAGAAATATATCATCTGTAATGCCGACGAAGGAGACCCTGGCGCGTTTATGGACCGGGGGATTATCGAAGGAGACCCATTCTCGGTTATCGAAGCGATGACTATTGGCGGTTATGCAGTCGGAGCAACGATGGGAATTGTGTATATTCGTGCGGAATATCCGTTAGCAGTCGAACGGTTGCATATGGCTTTAAAACACGCAAAAGATTTGAATCTATTAGGTAAGAATATTTTAGGGACTCATTATTCTTTTGATATCGAAGTAGTATTGGGTGCCGGTGCTTTTGTATGCGGTGAAGAGACCGCATTGATTCATTCGATAGAAGGAGCCCGGGGAATGCCGAGAACTCGACCGCCATATCCTTCCGTATCAGGATTATGCGGGAAACCGACGTTAATCAATAATGTCGAGACCTGGGCGAATATTCCGGTTGTATTACTTGATGGCTGGCAATATTTTGCATCTATCGGAACTGAAAAGAGCAAAGGTACCAAAGTATTTGCCTTGGCCGGCAAAGTTAAAAATACCGGCTTAGTTGAAGTCCCGATGGGAACTCCAATCGGTGAAGTTATTTATGATATCGGTGGTGGAATTAAACAGGATAATAAATTTAAAGCACTCCAAACCGGTGGGCCGTCAGGTGGATGTTTACCAGTACAATACTTAAATACTCCGATCGATTATGATTCATTAATGACTGCCGGCTCGATTATGGGTTCCGGTGGTATGATCGTCATGGATGAAAAAGATTGTATGGTCGATGTTGCTAAGTTCTTCCTAGAATTTACTCAAGAAGAATCCTGCGGTAAATGCACCCCGTGCCGTGAAGGGACTCGGAGAATGCTGGAAATACTCAATCGGATTACCAGCGGTCGCGGGCAAGAGGGAGATATTGAAAAGCTCCAGAAACTTGGAACCGTTATTCAGAAGACGGCGTTATGTGGTTTAGGGCAGACGGCACCGAATCCGGTGCTTTCGACTATCCGTTATTTTAGAAATGAATATGAAGCGCATATTCGGGAACGAAGATGTCCGGCTGCAGTATGTGGCGAGATGTTCGTATCACCATGTCAGCATACTTGTCCGGTAAATATTGATATTCCGAAATATGTTGGCTATATCCGAGAAGGTAAGTTTGCGGATAGTTTCCAAACGATCTTTGAACGAAACCCGCTGCCTTCAATCTGCGGTAGAGTATGTCATCATCCCTGCGAATCGAATTGCCGGCGCGGTAAAATCGATGAACCGGTTTCGATTATGATGTTAAAACGCTTTGCAACTGATTATGCCGCGAAAACAAATTTAAAGGTAATCAATAAATCAAAAGATACTTATCCGGAAAAAGTCGCTGTGGTTGGTAGCGGACCTACCGGTTTAGCTTGTGCCTATCATTTAGCGACCCGGGGGTATCCGGTAACGATATTTGAATCAGAAAAGGTAGCCGGTGGTATGATGACCCTGGGGATTCCGGAATATCGGTTGCCAAGAGATGTCGTTAAGAAAGATATTCAGCGGATACAAGATACCGGAGTAAAAATCAAAACCGGTATAACCGTTGGTAAAGATATATCGATCAATCAACTAAAAAAGCAAGGATATAAAGCCATATACCTTGGAATCAGTTCCTGGAAAGAAGTACCCTTAAAAATCCAGGGGAACGAATTAGATGGGGTTATCGGCTCATTATCTTTCTTGAAACAGGTAAATATTAATAGTAATGGAAAAAAGAAAATGTCGTTAGCCGGTAAAAAAGTAGCCGTTATCGGTGGCGGTAATGCGGCAATGGATGCTGCAAGAACTGCATTACGATTAGGAGCATTGGAAGTAAACGTTGTCTATCGGCGGACGAAAGAGGATATGCCCGCAATCGTAGACGAAATCATCGATGCTGAAAAAGAAGGAGTAAAATTCCATTTCTTCTTGAATCCTTTATCGATTAAGGGGAAAAATGGGAAAGTAACCCATCTACAATGCTTGAAAATGAAAGCCGGTGAATTCGATTTAAGTGGTAGACGAAAATCGATTCCCGATAATGAAACGGTATCGTTTGCGGTCGATTTAGTTATCGCAGCGATCGGCGCTCAACCGGATTCAAGTAAACTGAAGAAGGCAGTAGGATTAAATGTTAATGAAGGTGGTAGTATCGAAATCAATCCGAGGACTTACTTAACCAATATCCCCGGAGTATTTGCTGGTGGCGATGTGGTTCGGAGCGCTGGAACAGTGGTTGAAGCGATGGCTGACGGAGAACAAGGTGCAATCTCAATCGATCGATATTTACGCGGGCAGGATTTACTAAAAGACCGGTTTATCATTAAAGGAGATCGGAAAGAAGTCGCGTATATCGACCCGGCAGCCGAAGTTAAAGAGACCCATCGTCCGACGCATATTTCGATTGCCATTCCAAAACGGAAAAATAATTTCAATGAAGTTGAACAAGGCTATGTTCGAGCGGCAGCGATGTTTGAAGCCAACCGCTGTTTCCGATGTGATAGAAAGGAGAGTAAGCAGTAAGTTATGACTAAGCAAGTTACGCTAACTATCGATGGAACCAATGTTACCGTTCCGAAAGAATATACGATCATGCAGGCTGCGGATAGTATCGGGATTCATATTCCGCGGTTATGCTATCATCCGAAACTCAGTGCAGTCAGTGCATGTCGAATCTGTGTGGTTGAAGTTGTGGGAATGAAAAATTACCCGGTTTCTTGTAATACCAATGTTACCGAAGGAATGAATGTCAAGACCAATTCACCGGCGATTCGCGAAGCGAGAAAAGTATTAACTGAATTGATTTTGGATGCACATCCGAAAGATTGCCAGATTTGTGATAAGAATCAGAATTGCGATTTACAGGCGTTAGCCGAATCGATTGGAGTTAAAGAATTGGTGTATGAAGGTGACCGACTACAATTTCCGCAAGATACATCATCGCCATCGCTAATCCGCGATCCGAATAAATGTATCTTATGCGGGAAATGCATTCGTGCTTGTGTCGAGATTCAAGGAGTAAATACGTTATCTTTCGTCAATCGTGGATATAAGACGACCGTCAGTCCGGCGTATCATACTCCGATGATAGAAACGGTATGTATCAATTGCGGGCAATGCGTTAATTTCTGTCCAACCGGCGCATTAACCGAACATGATGCCACTGAGCAGGTTTGGAAAGCCATCGCCGATCCGGATAAGAAAGTAATCGTCCAGATCGCGCCTGCAGTAAGAGTAGCTGTTGGGGAAGGATTTGGTCTAGCCCCGGGAAAAGATATGACTAAACAAACGGTTACCGCATTAAAAATGCTGGGATTCGATATTGTTTTTGATACCCAATTCTCTGCTGATTTAACTATTGTTGAAGAAGCAAACGAATTAATATATCGCATCCAGAATAATGGGAAATTACCGTTAATCACTTCTTGTAGTCCGGGTTGGGTTAAGTTCTGTGAACATTTCCATCCTGGTTTATTAGAGAATGTCTCCAGTTGTAAATCACCACAACAGATGCTTGGTGCACTGATTAAAACCTATTATGCGGAAAAAGCTGGCATTGATCCAAGTAAAATATACAGTGTTAGTATTATGCCGTGTACGGCAAAAAAATATGAAGCCAGCCGACCGGAAATGAATTCCAGCGGATATCAGGATGTCGATGTGGTCTTAACTACCCGAGAATTGGTTAAGATGATAAAACAAGCGGGAATACAGTTTAATACACTGAAAGAATCGGAGTTCGATAACGAATTGGGTGAATCTACCGGTGCGGCACCGATTTTCGGTGCAACTGGCGGAGTTATGGAAGCGGCACTCAGAACCGCTTATGAAGCAATAACCTTAAAGAATCTCGATCATGTCGATTTTACGGCGGTTCGCGGTTTCGAGGGTATTAAAGAAGCGGAAATTGATGTTGAGGGAACGAAAGTAAATGTAGCGGTGGCGTATGGTTTGGTGAATGCGCATAAGCTGTTAACAGAAGTTGAAAAAGGGAACAAGACCTATCATTTTATTGAGATCATGGCATGTCCAGGCGGATGTTTAGGCGGTGGTGGTCAGCCATTCCCGAAAGGAACAGCGGAATTAATGGATAAAGCTATCTATCACAAACGGGCAGAAGGGCTCTATGATATCGACCGGAAGAAGATTATTCGCAAATCACATTTAAATCCGCAGATTATTAAGCTTTATGCAGAATATCTTGAGAAACCACTCGGACATAAGTCGCATCAATTATTGCATACGCGTTATACCAAACGAACACCAAAAGGTGTTGCAACCAAAAAAACGAAAACCGTGAGTATATCATAAGGAGGGCAGGGGATTACAATGAATAAAGGTAACGCCAAAAAAGAGATACACAACTCCGAGTTCAGTAAAAATATGGAATCCTTAGCAGCATTTATAGAGAGTAAGAAATTTTTGCGAAACGAGCATGGTAAATTAATGTTGACTCTACATAAAGCCCAGAACTTATTCGGTTATATACCGAAAGAAGCGATGAACCTCATATTTTCTTCCCCACAGCGCCTGCGTCGCCTTCCGCTGGCGTTCGCTGCCCTGGCCCTGAGCATGGCGGCGCTGGA
>JBHGBB010000230.1:0-5402 GCA_041946755.1 bacterium
CTTGTGATAAATGCGCGAGAATCCGCAATTCGATTTGTGAATAATCCGCACTTAAAAATACATTCTTTTTATCTCGCGGAATAAAACCGGCTCGGATTTTATCAGCCCAATCCCCTTGTGCCGGCAGATTCTGCAGGTTAGGATCGCTACTGCTGAATCGTCCGGTAGCAGTTCCTGCCTGATTAAATGAACTGTGTAATAAATCCGTTTTCGGTTCGACCAGTTGTAATAACGCATCGACATATGTCGATTTCATTTTACTCAGTGTTCGATATTCCAATATTTTCGCCGGTAATTGATGCTGAATCGCCAGTTCTTCTAGCACATCGACATTGGTTGAATATCCGGTTTTAGTCTTCTTCTTAACCGGTAATTTCAGCTTTTCGAATAGAATATAACTTAACTGTTTGGGCGAGTTGATATTAAACTCTTCTCCGGCATACTGATATATTTCATGTGATAAATGACTTAATCCTGATTCAAATTGACGGGATAAATCGGCAAAATAATCGACATCGATTGTTATCCCGGTCAATTCCATCTCTGCTAGAATTTTCACTAACGGCATTTCTATATCTTGAAATAACGATTGGAGTTGTTTTTCTTTCAATTGTTTATCGAAAACAGTTTTGAGTTCGCAAATCGCTTGCGTTTGTCCAATCAGGCTTTGCATATTGGTAGCAGATGTTAATGCCAATTCATCTGTCGGAGTCACTGCTGATAATTGCCGATGTAAATAGGTCAAAGTTAACTGCGGTAAGGTAAGGGCTGATTGCTCTGGAGTTATAAGATATGCAGCAAGCATAATATCGAAAATACCGTTATGAAATTCTATCTTATTCTTTTGGGCATTAATGTATTCATGTTTTAAATTAAATCCAATCTTCGGGATAGAATCTGATACTAGAATATCTCGGATAACCTGCTCCGTATCCTTATTCCATGCAAAATAAAAGTTCTGCGAATTAGATACTGATACTGCTAATCCATCTACCGAATCATCGGTTCTCGTAGCTAAACTGATTGCGATGCTTTCAGCGTTTTCTATGGCCTTGCTAGCAACGCTAATTTGCTCTTTAGTTAAGATATGTTCATAATTAATTTCAATAACTTGCTTGGTTTGATCTTTCGGAATTTCGTTAAGTAATTTATGAAATTCTAATTCACTAAATAAAGCTATTAATGAATCGGTTTTAGGAGGCTGTATTTTTAAATCATCTAGGGTGAGAGATAAATCCATGGAAGTTTGTATTGTAGCCAATCTTCTCGATAATATCGCTTGGTCTCGATAGGTTCGGAGCTGCATCTGCAGCTTTTCTCCTTTAATAGCCTCGATATGATTCAAGACCGTATCCAAATCACCATACTCCTGAATCAATCGAGAAGCAGTTTTCTCACCGATCCCCGGTACTCCGGGAATATTGTCCGAACTGTCTCCCATCAATCCCACCAAATCTGGGAATTTAGCCGGTGGAACACCATACTTTTCGATGGTTTTCGTTTCATCATAGAGATATTCTTCGCCGCGATGCATTCGCAATACCGAAATATTCGGATTTACCAGCTGCAACATATCTTTATCGCCGGTTACCAAGATCACTTGAAATTGTCCCTGTTCTCCTCGTTTAGCCAATGTTCCCATAATATCATCAGCTTCATAACCAGCAACTTCTATGGTTTGAATTCCCATCGTCTGCACAACCTTTTTAATCCAGGGTATCTGAACAATTAAATCTTCGGGAGTAGGTTTCCGTTGCGCTTTATACTCAACAAATTCTTGATGGCGGAACGTTGGCGCTGGTAAATCAAAACAGATCCCAAGATATTCCGGGTGTTCAACTTTCATCAACTTAAGCAACATTGTGGTAAATCCGTAGATTGCATTCGTAGGTAGTCCTTTGGAATTTGAAAGTGACGCTATCGCATAAAACGCTCGGTAGAGATATGAACTACCGTCAATAAGAAAAATCTTTTTTTTTATCATGAATAATGTTAAACCGATACGAATCTTGGTTGCATGAATATGCCGATAATTATCATCGTAGTTGAGGTAGATAGATAAGGTCGAATGATGGATTATTAACCTACGGCAACGTTTATCGAATAGTTATTTACTTTACCACTAGAGAGTATGTGTACTTTAGTGTATCTTGAATTATCGAATTGTTTCCTGTCGAGGAAGATAGTTTTTGCAGAATTCTTCAGCTAAATAATTATAATATACTTTGTTCCAATAAAGCAACTGGTGTATAGAATAGTAGGATTCCGCCAATAAGTTAGTAATACACTTATTGGCGGAATATTGATATTTATTGAACAATATTGGCGGTTAAGAAGATAAATAACCGGCTTTTTTCGGAATAGTTGAGACTTTTTGTAAATAAAGATTTTATAAGTGGTATACTTCCTAAAAGCGGAACTTTTGTTTCTGCTGTATGCTCATACTCCTGAATCAAACCACCAAGAACAATGGTATCTCCGGTATTGACCCGTGCTCGAGTTGTTAAAGTACGAGTATCAATTATCGGCTGTCCACTTGTTTCTTTCTGTAAATATGATCGACTTACAATTGATTCAAGTCGCGGTAATAAGTCCGTTAACGCTCTTACACTCGTACCGGTTAAACTCGGAATTCGACAAACAATCTGTTGGACTGTTGGGCTAATATCGAGAATTATTGATCCATCTTCATGAATTGTTGGGGTAACATTTAATGAAATATTGACTGAATCAAATGTCCAAGTTACGTTTATGGTAGTCGCATCATAGGTTATTGATGCCCATGGTATTGATTTGCTTAGGGTTAACGTTGCTGCTTGCTGGTTAATTACCGTTACCCGAGGTGAAGATATCGTATTTGCGGCTCCTTGAGCTTCCATAGCTTGTAAAACCGCACTTAATCCGCCGCGGCTCTGATATTGGAATAGCGTTCCGCCACCAATTAGATTGCCATTGCCAAGAACAGGATCTACATAATCTGCATCGCCACCAAACTGGAATTGGTCTACCACTGGAGTTAGATCACCGATGTTACTTAAACTCGATATCATCCAATCAAATCCTAATTTTCTGGCTTTTGTTTCGCTGACTTCGATAAACTTCGCTTCAATCGAAACTTGTAATAATGGAACATCAAGTTGTTCCACAGCATCCAAGAATTTATTCCATGCTTCTGGTTTATTTCGGTCTATCCATACAATCAATGAATTCGTTGCAGAATATTGTTGGATATCAAGAATTCCTACATCTTGCATTCCTGATGCTTTATTGTTCGTTACTGGTTCCCCATTTGGACCGATTTGTGGTTGTGTGTTTTGATTAAGATTCTGTTGATTATAAGGATTATTCCCTTGGTTAATTTGCCAGATTTCTACTGTACAAGAACCAGTGCCACCAAATGTAGCCTTAACTAACCGAATACGATAGTTTTCCGCTTGAATACTCTGTCCTAAAGTAAGAGTGTTATCTCCATCACGGGCCGGAGTTCGCCAATAAATTCTTGCTGATGGATTTGCGGTATCTCCGGTCAAACTCACTAATTCCATATATAAATCACCGTAGGTAACTCCATTTCCCGTCCCAGGTGTTAGGGTATATTGGGGTGCGGAACCAACTCCACCGCCACCACCAGGTCCCTGCAAAATCCGACGTAATGCTTCAAGTAGATCGTTAGGCTCAACATTTTTCACCTTATATATCTTCCACGGTTGATCTTCTAATTTTGGCAATTGAGAAATATAATCTGCCACTTTCTTCTGATTCAATTTAGTATCGACAACTGAAATAACTCCGGTTTTATCATCTGGAATTAATCTCCGGCCCTCTTCAAATGCCTTATCTCGACCTTGCTGGGCATATAACATCGCACCTAATATTTCCGCTACTCCATCAACCATCTGCTTACGTAAATTGTCTTTCCGTTCTTTTTCAGTTGCATCATCTTTCGGATCAGGTAATAAATCCTGGGGGACTACCCGATACGCATTGGCCACTAATTCTGATTCTATTAATTTATCCATCAGATTCTTGTTCGCCAAGAAATCTTCTACCTTCTTGATATTATCTAGCGAATCTCGAACGACTAAGGTATTTCCACCCGGTTCTAAAATCACTTTTCGTTCGGTCTGATCAACTCCCGGTACCGGAGAAGTTTCTAACATCGCTGTAATTGCTTTTCGTACATCATCCGCAACTCCACGACGTAGAATAAACGTCTTATTTACCAATTCCATCGGTCGCGTTTGAACTGACGGAAGATTCATAGAAATATACTCATCTAGTTTCGCGATATTAGCCTGGGAATCAGTAATGATTAACTGGTGAGTTTTCTCATCTAAATATAATTGTTGCCCGGCTATGCGCGGTTTAACATCTTTACCATATAGATAATCCGGTAGCATTCGGCTTTCAATCATTAAGTAATGCAGTTTTCGAACTTGATCTTCATTTAAGGTATATACTTTACTCTTTAAATCTGGAACGACTTGAATAGTATTTCCTACTCGGGTATATTTAAAGCCATATAATGGCAATAAACTGTCTAGTGCTTGTTTTAATGACCAGTTTGACGCTGAAAAACTGACTTTCGCTTTTACCCCTTCTCCAACAATGATATTGAAACCTGCAACTGCACCCATCTGAGTTAGAACATCACCAATCTCTTGATCAGGGACATCCATCGTAATGACCGGTGATAACATCTTCTGTTCGTTTTCAACTTCCTGCTTTGCTACCTCTTCAGCTTTCCGTTGCATTTCCAGTTCTTGTTCGTATTCAACTCGCGTCTGGTCAATCATCACTTTTGCCTGCGGATAATCTGGAACCAACGATAATACTGTCATCCACTCATTATGCGCTTTAATAAACTGTTTCTGATTTAAATAATTAATTCCAGCTTGATAATGAGTTTCCGCTTCTTTAGCTTTCGTTGCAGCTTCAGCTTTTGCTCGTTCTGCACGTACTCTTGCTTCATCAGCATCAGCTCGTTTTAATCGCTCAATTTGAGCTTTCTCTTCAGATGTTGGTTTAGAAACTCTCTTTTCTTCAACTATTGGCTTTTCAGTTTCCTTAGGTTTTTTAGTCTCTACAATAACCTTTTCTGGTTCTGGTTTCTCTGCCTTTTTCTCTTTTTCTGTTGTTAATGCTTGTTTTCGTGCCTTTTCTTGAAGATATTGTTGGGATCTTTCTAAAAAAGTTTTTGCATCTTTATTATTTTCATCTAGTTCCAACACTTTCTGGAATTGTTCTATAGCAAACTCATATTGTTTTTTGGAATAATATTGTTTCCCTTGTTTTAATAATTGCCCGATTTGTTTTTGTTTGGCTTTTGCTTGCTCTTCCGCCTGTTTCTTTGCGGCTTCTTCTTGTGCTTTTTGTTCAGCAACTGCTTTCGCCTGTTCTTC
>JBHGBB010000231.1:0-5399 GCA_041946755.1 bacterium
AAGAAAGAGTAGCAAAAGCACTAGTCAATAAAGGAGTTACTCTTGGTGACTTAAAACGTTCTGAAGAAGAAATTAAAGTATATGATGACTTGGTTGCTCGATTCGGACAAGCACAAGAATTAGCTATACAAGAGCAAGTAGCAAAAGCGCTCTTTAATAAAGGAATTACACTTGGTAACTTAAAACGTTCTGAAGAAGCAATTAAAGTAGCTGATGAATTAATTGCTCGATTCGGACATGCACAAGAAGTATCAATACAAAAACTAATAGCATTGTCATATTTTAACAAAGGTAACAAACTAATAAATTTAGGAAAATCAAAAGACGCTTTAAGTTGTTATAAGAAGGCGATCCTATTAAATCCTAACTATCCAGAAGTATATGGGAATTTAGGTATACTCTATCTCAATTTGAATAAGTATAAATTATCAGAAAATACACTAAAGAAAGCAGTCGATTTATTTAAATATTTTCAGAGAACTAAAGATGTACGGATTGCAAAAAAGTTACTATTACTCGCTCAAGATACACAAGCACTAATAACCAAACTCAATGATATCGATAAACAATTTATTTATTGTCCGAAATTAAAAGAATTTTCGAATATTAAAAAGACTATTAATGAGTTAGCAAAAAAGATTAAGCAGATAAAAATAGAATATAGTAAAAAAGATATTCCTCCTGATGCGAAAAATTTGCTAAATGCAAAAACGGTTTGTTTTATTGAATTAGCCAAAGCGGTTAATTTTAAGCCGATTAATAACAAAGAATTGGAATATGCAAAAAAAGTATTTAAAACATTTAAACTAAAAAAACTAGTTAATGCTGCTAAAACAATTGAATCTATTGCTTCAAAAAATAAAAAAGTAAAACAAGTCAAACTTAAATCAAAACGAATAAAAGCAGAGTCTCAGATTAAAAAAGAATTACCTAAAACATTAGTATTAGATGGCTTCACTACTGAAAAGATCTCTGACGGAATCAAACAAGATAAATCACCTTATCAAGCAAAATCAATTGAAAAAAAAGAAGATAAATTAAAATTTATAACTAGAACCATCCCTAATATTAAACGTATTGTTGATCAGAATAAAATTCGAGTAGGACTTGTTCAAATAGATTATGAGGTTACTGCTAAGACACCTCGTCAATTAGTTGACAAAGAAGAAATAAAGAAGAAAATATTACAAGCGTTAGAAATTGCTCAAAAAGAAGAAGTTGATATTGTATGTTTTCCGGAATTATGTTTTGACCAAGAATTTATTAATGAAGTGAAAAAATATAATACTTTAATAATTATTGGGGGAAGTTATCACTCAGCAGAGAGATTTAATATATGTCCTTTATTTATAAAAGGACAAGATCCAATAAACATCCGTAAGATTCATCCATCTCCTTTTCTAGAGAAAAAAATTGCACCAAATACTGACATAATACCTGGAGATGAAATTTATATTTTAGAAACTGAAAATCATGCCTTTCGTTTTACGGTATTGATATGTATGGATTATCGTAAAGAGGCAAGACGAGTATGTGAATATGGATTAAATGGAAGAAAAGGAGTTCATATTGTTTTTGTTCCACAATATAATCCAGGTGTTAAACTTTTTCATGATTTAGCCAATGCAGAATGTATTATATATCCCCATATTTATGTTATTCAATCAAATGTTAATAAAACGAATGACAATGAACAATATGGCGGAAGTTGTGTTTTTGGAGAAGAACATCCCGACACGCTGAAAAGAATACAAGCAGAAGGATATAGGACATCAAATGATTACAAAAATAAAATATACGATTTAAATGATGAACAAATGTTAATAGCTGATTTAAATTTAACTGAACTCAGTCGTAGATCTGATGATGATTCAAGTCCTAAAAACGAGGTAATTGCACGTTATATATATGAAAAGGACGGTTGGCAGAAAAAGCAATAAAACTTAAGCAATTTCTTTTTTAGTTAAATTTAAATCCCTGTTAATTGGATAAATAACAAGAAATAAAATTATACTTCATTTTAAACCACTTCAACTTCACTTCGTCGCATATTCAGCCTAAATCCCCGCCCATAGGGAGCGGTAATTCAATCTTTCGGAATCTTTTTAACGCCGAATTCTTCCTGCAATCGGGTTAATAATCGGTTATTGATATTATTGAGTTGATAATCCGATACTTCGCTATATACTGCCTGAAACATTTAGATACTACTCTTTTTATTTTCATTACCGAAATTATTGGAAAAGAGATATTGCCCTTCGATAATAATCAAGTTAAATTTCGGCAGTTGCTGTAATTGATTTAATCTTTTCGGATTGGCTAGCAGATATACTTTTTTCTCGGATTGGAACAACTCTTTAATCCGGTCGAAATCATTCTCTCCCAGCCGCAGTATCGGCCGCCGGCTATAGAAGATGACTGAAGGATAATTGAATCCATATTCGATAATAACAATATCTTCCGATGGCCATTCATATCGCAGCGCGGTGGCATACCGATATAACGGGCCTTGTTGATATTCATAGACGATTGGTACTAAATAGGTAACGGTGATCTGCCAGAACACCAGCATCATACAGATAAGTATGGTTATCCCAACGGCATATCTTTTTCGATAGAAACTTATACTCGCGCTGATGATTCCAATCAAAATTGGTATGGCTACTAAATAAGGTACAAATCCTAATTTTATCGAATCTACCCCAACTAATTTCCCGCTGGCTGCAACCGGTTTCAAAACCAGCGGCAAGATGAAAAACGCGCCTGCAATAATCAACCCTAAACTGAGCAGCAAAATGGTCGGCAGCATGATTTCTGACTTCTGACTTCTAGTTTCTGACTTCTGGTTTATTAACTGCTGCCACCACGCAGCAACCAGGAAAGTGATTGGCGGGAATAGCGGTGCGATATAATTGGGTAATTTGGTTTTGGCCGCGGTAAAAAAGATAAATATGATGATTATCCAGATTAAACCAAATAAGGGGAATTGGTCTTGGCGGGAGAGATTTCTCCATGTTCGCCAATTCCAGGGAATAATAGTTTTAATTCCAGAAACCAGGAAACTACTCCAGGGGAAAAATCCGATTAGTATAACCAGTACATAATAGAAGATATTTCCCGAATGGCCGGAAATTTCGCCGGTAAACCGATGCAGATGATGAAATAAGAAAAACTGCTGGATGAATATCCACCCATTTTCCCGGATAACTAAAATATACCACGGCAAGGTGATGAGTAGGAAAACCAGGATTCCGGGGATGAATTTCATATCTTTAATCACCCGACGAAACTGACCGGTAGCGAGTAGAAAGAGAAGAACAATAGCGCCCGGTAAAATAATACCGATTAGTCCCTTGGTTAGAGTTGCTAATGCGATACCGATATAGAAAACTCCAAATCCCAAATTCCAAGTTCCAAATAAATTCCAACTTCCAATGACCAAAACGGAAGGTGAAGAATTGCTGTTGTTTGGAATTTGGTCCGCCTGAGGCGGATTGGAGCTTATTTGGAATTTGGAGCTTGGAACTTGAGATTTTAAGTATCCTAGATAAAACCCAAGTAAAGAGAGCGTCAGGAAAAGCAGTAGGGTCATATCGGTAATCGCAGCATGCGCGATAATAATCGGTTCTAAACAGGTAATAAAAATCAGGCTGCTTAATAATCCGAATTTGACTGATTTCCATTTCCTGCCGAAATAAAATAGCCATAAAGCGATAAGAATCCCGTTTAATGCCGACCAGAACCGGGCAGCAAACTCGGTTATTCCGAACAGTTTATAGGCGATTGCCATCAGCCAATAAATCAGAATCGGTTTATCGAACCGGAGTTCATAGTTCATATGGGGAGTGATCCAATTCCCGGATTCGACCATTTCCCGGGTCGATTCGGCATAAACCGCTTCATCCAAATCGAATAATCCCGGTGACTGCAGGTTATAGAAGAAAAAATAACTGCTAAAAATAAGAATGGTTAGAATCGAATATATAATTATCGTTTTTTCAGCAATCGGGATTCTAAACAGGCCACTCGGTTTTGCCGTATTCATTTTCGCCAGAATATATTTACTGACCAGATATCCGAGCAGCGCGCCAACCAGCACATCCGATAAAAAATGGGCGCTAGAATGGATTCGCGCAATCCCGACTAAAATGGCCAGCAGATATGCAACCCCACCAAGGTAAGGAGAAAAAGCTGCAAATATCGTAGCAAATCCAAACGCTGCAGTGGTATGTCCTGAAGGGAATGATTGATCCTCAGAATGAAATCCGGGGAATAAAACAAATGCTCCTCTTCCGGGACAATCCGGCCTAACCCGGCCGACAATTAGTTTGAAAAACAATATTATTATTCCCGAAATAACCAGTGATAACAGAAGTTGATGAGTTATTCTGATAGTTTTATCCGAATCGGTTAAAAGACCGAAAATGAAAATGAGCATCGCTATCCCCGCAAGTACGATCCCTAAGCCAAAAAAGTTTAGCGTATCAGTAATGCGATAGGTAATCTCAGGATAGACATAACTTCGCCGGAGATTGTCGAGTGGAATATCCACCCCAAAAGCAGCGATGAGTATGATGATACCGATAATACCGGATATGATTCTTTTATTCATAGCATTGTTTCATATCATAAAATAAAATGCTGGCGTTTGGCTATGCCAACTTGAATCCGGGTATAAGACATAACCAATCAAATACTAATATGCATAAGTCAGAAATTATTATAATCAATATATTATTTCAAGACTAACGCTATTATTTAATGGTATGATACTTATACAAATTATACCTAACCTTTTCCGGATTAAGTGATTTATGAAAGGTTACGGATAATTTACCTGCCTAGCTATTGAAATGACATATAGATAAAATACTGATTATCTTCATTATCGGTAGATAAGTCGCATTAAATTTAAAATAAATATTCAGAAATTAAGAAGGGTATTGGTTATGCAAGATAATATTCCAGAATTATTTGGTAAGATGCTCATCGCACTAGAAATGGTTGAGAATTGTAAAGAATTGATTTGGTTTATTCCGGAAGTTAGAACTAATCTGGTGTATGCAAAATCGAACGCGAAAACACCTGAAGATGTTATCGCTATTGAAGGAAGGATTACGATTAAGAACGGCATGCCCTATGCTGCGGGAAAACCGAAATTCGGTGCGTCGAGTCATATGGCTCGGTTCATTATCGAACTGAATAAAGCCGATGCCACGATTCGGTCGGGAATTAATTTTGTCAGTAATCCGGAAATAGAACAATTCTTAGTCGAATATTGTCAGCAAAAAGATTGGGCGTTAAGTATTGTTAATCGCGGAAATGAGCCGGAAGCTGCCAAAGAGAAAGAAGGCGCGTCGATGTCCTGGAAAGTAGCTGAAGGGATACGCACCTCCGGC
>JBHGBB010000232.1:0-5387 GCA_041946755.1 bacterium
TCCGATCGTACCGACATTCACATGTAACTTCGTCCGCTCAAACTTCGCTTTCGCCATAACTTAAATCCTCCCTATATAATATAGGTATAAGTTAATTAATTTATATAGTTTTAGGTTTATTTACCGCTAAATTCTATGGATAGATTTATTCCATGAACCTTAAATTATACCATAGAAAAATTCAAAAACGCAAATTTTACCTTGGTTTACCTGATTTTAAGATTAACTTGCTGAAATATATGCCGAACTATATTAGGTTCAGTAATAATCGTAGTATATAAAGAAATGGAGCCCAAGAGCGGAATTGAACCGCTGACCACACCCTTACCAAGGGTGTGCTCTACCGACTGAGCTACTTGGGCTTGTGTCTTTTTAAGAATAAAAGGACTAAGAACGTTGTTTTGTCCTTAGTCCTTGGCTTAACAGCTTAATTTCACCTAATAAGATACCCTAGGATAGATGGATTTGTCAAGTTTTTTGGTAGGCTATTATATCTTTAGTAATATAATTGAAATGTAACCTTATTTTTCTCCCGAATCTTTGTTAATAAACCGTCCTCCCTGGATATCTTGCATAATGATGTTCCGATTTGCATCGAATTCCAGATATATTTTTATTATCCGATAGCATTTCGTATCCATCGCCTCTTTATGCAAGGTATACACCGACCCCGGTGTTTCCCCGGATTCCGGAACCAAATCCGCGCTGGGATTTATCCGAATCCGGAGTCTCTCACCACAATGGGCACATTGGATAGTTATCCAGATACCATCTTGGCTTGATTTCGGTAATATCAGATTTTTGAATAGGTTATGGAATATTCCCATAGGTTTCTTCCGGTGATTGATAGCAAATCAGTTAAAAGATGCCGTAAATACCTTTACTTTTTCTGTTTCTTTATAAGATCTACTTTTCTCAAGATATACTATAGTATCTTCATTCGGCTGCCAGATATACGGTATCCCTGAATTCCAAAACCAATCGCCAAGTGAGGCTGGATACACTCGACGCCAATCATTACCATCAATCCGAACCGAAACTAAAGCATCCGGGTATTGATATTTTGTGCCCACATAATAAGAAATTCGATTACCGGTATCGGAGTATTTCGGATAACTTACCTTGCCGTTTTCAGAGCATATTCTGCGGACGGTGCGATGTGCTAAATCATATTCATAGAGGTTGCTTTTATAATCATAATTCAAGCAATATACAACTCGATCTTCTTTAGGATGCCACGCCATATAAAAACTATGTGTTGAACTGGTTAAATAGGGAATCTGGAGATACGTAATGGTTTTAGTATCAAGTATATTATATTTCTTCTGCACAGAGGTTTCTATATCAAAAAATACAATAACATACTTCCCGGTAGGAGAAATAGCATAAGTACTCCAAGGATCGATGGACTCATAGACTTTCTCTGGTTCAATGATACTGTTTTGGCGATCAACAGTATTCGCTAGTTCAGCCGGGATACGCCAAAGGGTATAGTAATTTTTAAATTCAATCTCCTGCATATTCTTTTTAATTCGTTCATGGGTAAAATATCGTATCGAACTATCCGGCATCCAGAAGAGTTGTGATACTTCATCATTTATCTGCAAAACTAATTTTGTAGTGTTTATGGCTGGAGAATAACAGAATAATTTTGTTACGGGTTTTCGGGTAGTCTTAGAAGAATATTCAGTTCCCCAAAAGAGAACCAACCGCCCGTCCGGACTCCAAGAATGATCACCTATATTATTATACCAATCCCGCCCTTCATCAAAAGCAATATGTTTTAATGCCTTAATTCTCATTGTAGCCAAATCACCGAGTATAATTTTGGATTGATGCGGAGTGGTATTATTATAACTTCCATTCGCAATAAATTTCGTATTATCAGGCGACCATTGCAAGTTAAATATCGAGCACCCTTCCGGTAAAGTCACGCGCTCGATTTTATGGGTAGCGAGAGATATAAAATAGAGCGACTGTAGCGATTGACTATTTAGTTTTTCATTTACCGCAAGAACAACTTTTTTGCCGTCAGGGGTGAAATTCAAATCATCGATAATGCTGGTTATCTTGGGCATCATCGCCAGTTTTCTGATTTCCGGTTTGGGTATGATTAGTAAGGGAACGATAAAAACCAGTAACGTTACTAAAATCGCTCCGATTAATAGAAATCGTGGCTTAATTATTATGGTTTCCAGCAAGGTGATAGTTACCAAACCGAACAACCCGACAATAAACCAACTGGTTATTAGAAGAATAATAGTTTCTGGGCAGGAAAATGCATAATCACCGATAGCGTAAAAGAAAAGAATATATCCACTACCGAAAAGTGTACCGAGCCATGCTTTCTCAGGCGCAAATTCGATTAATCTTCCGATATGTATTGGGTAGATAATGAACCCAAGTATCCAGAATAATATGATATTAGATAGGAACCTTGATGCTGGGCCGTAAGGAATCGAGTAAACGTAATATACGCATATACCAATTCCCATGCAAAAATGAAACAAAGCGAATAATACGTTTATAATCCATTTACGCTTTTGCTTAGTAGCTGTTTTTTTCAAGCTTTTGGTTAAGCATCGTTCAACCGGTTTCGGTATCGAGATGTTTTTATAGATATAAATATCCCGGATTATTTCCGAGTCTACACCACTTGGTATTTTATATTCAATTCGCCTATTCTTCTTTAAATAGATCAGGTAAATATATGGTTTTTCCCGCAGTATCCGTTGATATTTTATTTCAAATATATCGCTCCAAAGGTATTGTTTCGGCTTTCTTAACCAGGAATAAAAAGAGATACCTTTTTCATCGAGTTCGATAGCTATTTGTGATAAATAAAAAGCATAGAAAATTAAGAGAATTCCAGAGGCAATCATCATAATAAAAGGTTGCCATATTGCCATAGATGAAAGCAGTATACGGATTGAGAAAATAATATTAAATATTCCCCAGAAGGAACAGAAAAAGATATATTTATTCTGGATTTTATAGGTTTTCATAGCCTAATCACCCTCTTTTCTTGCTGAATTGAGTAGCGTAATGCCGGATTGATACCGGATTAGGTCAAGTCCACTTCTAAGACGAATGAGGAAGAAAATAGGTTTATATAGGATAAGATATTAAGGAATATTTTAGGGTATCTTATCGTATTGTTTATGGTCAGGGCGGGGTATCCCCGCCCGCAAAAGCTACTTTTTCGGGATCTGGATGATTTTCGCTGTGCGGGCAGGAATAGTGAGTTGCAAACAAGTAGATTTTAATATGGATTCCGATTCGAACCCATCTGGTCCGAATAATTGGATGCGGATGATTTTCTTTTTCGATATTCCAAACTTCTCTATCGGTATTTCAAATTTAACCTTATGGTCTTTATCGGTTTGGTTAACGAGGATAATCCCGGCAGTACCATCTTTTCCCAGCCACGCTGCGGCTATAACCGCCGGTATATCTAGTTTATAGGTCCCGCCAAACGTTGCTTTCCCAATACTTTTAACTTGAGGATTATCGCCTTTAACCTCGATTAATCCTAGAAACCGGCCGTAATTTAATAGGTTAAGCGCAAACCTTCTGGTTTTAGCAAGGGTTTTCAGGTATTCCGCTTCTTTTCGATATTTCGGAACCATGATTAGTCCCGGCTCGATCCAGCCAAGTTGCGAACCGAATAGAAAACATTGGGCTACTTTAGCCCGATATGGTTTAATTTTATCTAAATCGTCTTCTAAAAGATATTGATAGGCAAACAATATGGTTCGGTCGGAATATACTGCCGGATATAAGGGGATAAGTCTCCCGGTTTGAGTATGGGTATTAACCAGTAGCATAGCGTCGAATTGATCTAGCCAAGTCTCAATATTCTCTTCAGTAGTAATCATTTTATCTTTCGGTATGCTTTTCCGAATCCGAGTTAACAAGTTCCGATAACCTTCATGCCAAAACGAGCCACCACCTACCGGATGTCCATGATTGGAATTGTAGCACTTAACCGCACTAGCCGCTCCGATTTGGTCGATATATACTCCATTAACTCCAACCTCGTTCATTAATCTACCGACAAGCTCTTTAACTTTACACTGCCATGGTTTGGTATAGGGACACATCACCGCTAACGGTACTTGCGATCCATATACTTCTATATAAGTTTCATTATCCTCTTTTAAGGCAGCGGTAGTCTCTTTCGCATGTTCAGATTTCCAACTTTTCGATGCTGGGTCCCATAATCTGCCATTGATATATGGCATAACATAGGTACCTAACTGCTGCATTTCTTTAACCGCTTTCGGAAATTCCGGTTTGGTAGGGAAATATTCCGGGTATAAAGTATCATAAGGGATCTTATGCCATTGATACCAATGGAGCGCTGTTGGTACCGCAAAATAATCCAGCGCTTGTTGGGTAAACTCGATGGTATTTTTTTCTACCCCCTTGGGACGAAGCCATAATACAGTCTGTTTCAGCCAATCAGGGGTTTTTCTCTTAGCAATAGATTTCGAGGCTCCCCAAGGGGTTTTGAAGGTAAACTCGCGATATATCTGTGCTGCTTCGTAATATTCACCTTGATAAACCCCAATCGCAATTTCAAAAGGGGTTTTGTAACTTGATATCGGTCTTTTAGGTATACCAGCCCAATGAGTTAATTTAATATCTACCTTATCATTTTCAGCGGTAACCGAGAATTGCTTCATATGAGCATCCGGGTCATGGGTTCCTAAGTAAAGACCTATACCTTGACTATATATAGCCAGAAACTGCATTACACACTGGCAATATGGATATACCGCTTCAAATTTATATCCCGGTTTAAGATCATCTTCTATCCCCCATCCATGTGGGACCGCAATTTTCGATTCTTTTTTAAGTTCAATATTTGGAATGATTGGGAAGTCGGTTTGGGTTACCACCAATCCTTTCGGCAAGTTAGTCACTTCTAACGACCAATAGGTTAATGGATTCCCAGATTCACATCGGATATGAATTTTTATATTAAGCTTCTCTTGATTCTTAATTTGATATTCCCAGACGAAACTGATTATCGCTTGGGTTTTCCCTTTTCTCTTAATCGTATGCTTGATGAATTGGCTATTCTCACTAGAAACCGAAACATCTTGTCCCTGTTTAGTCTTCAGTATTACATTCCATCTCAAGGTATTATTTACGATGGTTTTTAATAGATTTACCCCATTCGGCTGACTTAACCTGTTAAATTGCACCCCTTCAGCCAGAGTAAATTCTAATACTACTTTTCCGGTATTAATTTTTATGCTTTTTTTATTCGAAGATATCTGCATTATTCATTGCCTCTTTTATTCAAATCTTGCAATATAAGATATATTTATGACACCAAATTTTCTTGCTGAAAGTAGGGGCGAGTCATCGACTCGCCC
>JBHGBB010000233.1:0-5381 GCA_041946755.1 bacterium
ACCACCGGCTTGCTGAAGAAGTTTTACAATGTCCGGATGTTTATTTTTTTTCGCAATAATTAATGCTGTCTCGCCATTAACTTTGAGATTTACATCAGCACCTTTAGCTAGTAAATATTTTACAACATTGGTACGACCAAATTGTGCTGCATACATTAAGGCTGACATGTGTAACCGGCCTATCGAATTAATGTCGGCGCCTTTGTCTAATAACTCTTGAACGATAAGCTCGTTACCACTACTTACAGCGGCATGAAATGAATTGTTATCTATTTTGGCTCCGTTATCAAGTAATATTTTTACGATATCAGCATACCCTTTTCCCGCAGCAAGAGTTAAAACCGTTATATTTTTATCAATAGGTACATTAATATTTGCACCGTTAGCTACTAGGAGTTCAACTACTTTCGTTCTTCCGAGATATACTGCTTGAGTTAACGCGGAGCTTCCCCATCTATTTTTAGTATTAGCATTAACTCCTTTTTTCAATAAAGCTTGTACGGTATTAGTATCCCCTCTTTCCACTGCGATCATGAATTGTAAGTTGGTTTGTGATGAATATTTCCAGTATACCGTAAATATCGTCAACAAACTAACTGCAAGAACAAATAGGAGTAATCGTTTTACTATCATAGGTTATGCTTCAAGTTTAATTTTGGTCTTGATTTTGTTATATGAAAACGAATATTTAACTCTTTTGTACTATTCTTTCTTGAAGGAAAGACATACCTTGAGTTATTTTATGTCTTACTAAAGTTGCAAGTAAACAAAGGATGATAAATATAACACTGCAAATGTAAAATCTGACATAATGCAAGGCAGCAAAATATACCAATATATCGACAATTAGTTCGCATATTGCTACTATATAAAATATACCGAAACACCAGCAAAACCAATACCTTATATTTTCCATTTTGGTAGAATCTTTCAAGAAACGTCGCATCTTGTTATGATTGAGCATACGCGGTTCGATAAAAATATAGCGCATAAAAAAGAGAAACAAACCTATTATAAATATCCAAATAGATATGTATGGAATAAAGGCACTGAGGAAAAGGGTTTTGACATCTCTCGAAATGTGATTTATATAATCTAGATATAATAGGATGGTAAATTGAACAGAATAAATAGTTACTACACCTAACGATACAATCAGCCATCGATAAAGAATCCATCGCCAGAATTTTCTATCCATAATTCCCTTTTGCGATTTCACTCGAAATGTTTAAGGTAAAATAATTAATTTACAATACTCAATTTAAAATGCTCAATTTGCAATTTGCATTAAGTAGTTACCGCTTTTCCAATCCATGCTGCAGATTTAGTCAGGTCATTAATCGAGATATATTCCCGGGTAGTATGTGCGTTTTGATATCCAACGGTAATTCCTACAGTCGGTATTCCTTTCAGATTAACGATATTGGCATCGCTACCGCCGCCGGTACTTTCCAATTCCGGATTCAATCCCACCGATTTACCGGATTTTAACAGATGCTGCACCAGCGGATGCTTCTCTTCGAATGCGAATCCTTTAAACGATTCTTCGGTTTTTATTTCTACTTTCCCGCCGAACTGTTTCGCCGCATCTTCCATACATTTCTTCATAATCGCAACTTGTTTATCCAGCATCTTGGGATTATGGCTGCGGGTTCCGCCTTTAATTTCGGCTTTATCCGGGATAATGTTCCGAGCTGACCCGCCGGAAATTAAACCGATGGTTGCAGTGGTTTCCGCATCCAGCCGACCGAGCGGCATCTGACTGATGGCTACCGATGCCATCTGGATCGCGTTAATGCCATTTTCCGGATCGACTCCGGCATGCGCTGATTTCCCTATAAAAGTGGCATCGATTGTTATCGAAGTCGGTTGGCGGACAGTGATTCTGCCGGCAGCACCGGCACTATCGAGTACTAACCCATATTCCGCTTTAATCGGAGTATAATCCAAGTGGGTTGATCCCATTAATCCGACTTCTTCGGCAACGGTGAACACCAGCCAGATATCGTTATGGGGCGATTTTGATTCCAGTATCTGCCGGGTGACTTCGAGCATAATCGCTACCCCGGCACGATCATCGGCACCGAGAATGGTATCTCCCGAACTATAGATGGCGTTATCTTTAACCACCGGAGTTACTCCAGCACAGGGTACTACGGTATCCATATGAACTAATAAGAGCCATTTATACCCTTGATTCGAAGTTGCCGGCAGATGATAGATCAGGCTGCCACTATTCCCATTTATTTTCGACCCGGTATCATCTTCGAACCCGGCGACGCCGAGTTGTTTTAGCTGGAACTTGATATAATCGGCAACCTTCTTCTCTTCCCGGGATTTACCTTCAATCTGCACCAAATCTAAAAATGTTGAAACTAACCGCTTCTGATTTATTTCCATGTTGCCTCTCCTATAATATTATGTGAAATTTCTTTTATTATTACTTATGTTGCTAATTATTTTTGTCATTGCGAGCGATAGCGAAGCAATCCCGTTTATTTTGGTCAAATTAGTTTGATAATACTCATGCTATCAACTCAAAGGCTGCTGTAACATCCATCCCAACTTTAATTCCCAGCGCTGCTGCTTTATCATTTACGTTGGTGATTTTCCGGTTGGGAAACCGGTCGAGATTACCGATCGGATTTTCGGGGGTGCTTTCGACAATTGCCGCCGCGCCGCCAAAAGCATCGATCGCATCTAAATCAAATACTCCACAAGTTAAAAATCCCTTCTTCCCGGTAACCAAAATGATATGGAATCCAGTCCATTTAACCTGAATCCCTTCAACCAGCCCATGGTTAGTTTGATATGATTTGGTATATATTTCCATAATAATCTTTCTACTCGGAGAACGCTACATATCCGGTAAACTCACTTTAACAGCTTTCGATAATTTCGGTCCGAGAAACATTTTTCCGATTCTCTCGAAATCAGCTACCGCGTCGCTGACCAAGAACTTATATTCCGGAACCTGCGAAGAAGAAGCTTCTAATTTCGAGTCAGTTAGAATCTTTTTAGTTGCGGCTGCGGTAGCGATTGCCGAATCGACCAGTTGCACTGTATCGCCGACTACAGTTGCGATACTCTTTTTCAATAAGGGATAATGGGTACAACCGAGTACGATAGTATCAACCCGCTGGGTTAATAGCGGAGTTAAATAGGCGCGAATTACCGATTCGGTTATCGGCCCGGTTAACCACCCTTCTTCAACTAATGGGACGAACAGCGGGCATGCGGCAGAGAAAACCGTTATCTGATTATTCAATCGTTTGATTACATTCGGATACGCTTCACTTCGGATAGTCGCTTTGGTTCCGATAACCCCGACGCGCTGGTTCTTGGTAGCGGCAACTGCAGACGCTGCGCCCGGTTCGATAACTCCGACAATCGGCATTTTGAATTTCGATTGAATCTGGTCTAATCCCGCGGCGGTACTACTATTACAGGCGACTACTAACGCTTTCACCTTCTGCGATACCAGGAATTGGGCGGATTCGAATGCATATCTGCGAATGGTTTCTACCGATTTCGATCCATAGGGTACCCGGGCGGTATCTCCGAAATAGATTAACGATTCTTGCGGTAGCTGGCGAATCAGTTCTTTAACCACCGTCAATCCGCCGATACCGGAATCGAATACGCCGATTGGTGCATTATTCATAGTTAGTTGCGGTTCTCCTTAATCATAATAATTCAACCATTTTAACAATGATTAGTTTACTTGGTCAAATGAACTAGAGCAAAAAAAGTGGTTATTGCCACTTTGACAGGAAGACACCAAGAGTTTACTTAGATTATACCCATATACTAAATCATTATCTTTGTACATAATAGTGTGTATTGTTAAAAAGATATCTACCGGGTAGGGAGTATAACCCGAATTGGTCCGACCAATTCGGGTTGTGCTCTGTTACGTTATGTAATTCGAGTTGAATTAAGTTCCAATGGAGCAAAATTCAACCTGATGGTTTCTAATCCATTTAGGTATTATTAAACCGATTGTTTTTCCGAAGGTTATAGAATAAACCGACCAACCAACTTGAATTTTACGGAATTTCCGTATAATTCAACTCGAGTAATGCTTGCAAATGGCAAGATTTACTCATGCAATTGATATTTATATAGTTACATAACTATGTTGAATTATTGCCAATTTGGCAATAATTCAACATGAGCAATAGAAGAATTTCGAGTTGACCTATTCTCAATTTGCGAAAAGGGCAAGTTTATAAAAAATAATATACTGACTTGAATTAAGCCCAATTTGGACTTAATTCAACGTTAGGATGAACCATTGGTTTTATTACTCTGGAGTGCGAAAGTTTTACTTTCGCTATGTTTTTAAGAAGGTTTCTTCCAGAAGATACAGCGGTAGTTTAACTACCGCACTCCAAAGATCTTGAATTTTTCTCCACTGGATAAAAATTCAATTTCTAAGGGCTCAATATGTTAAGCCCATGCTATCAAATCGGTTTTTATCAGTGCGATAATTGATATATTTTTTGTTACGAAACCAGGTTGAACTTTTCGCCATTGGCGAAAAGTTCAAATTCATACGCATATGTTATTAAGCTTTATGGGCGATTGAATCAAATAATTCGGCAGGTTTAATAATTTTTTTATCTAATAGATCAATATTATGCAATAATTCTGAATATAAGATATATTTCCTTAATTCGTTGGATAATCGTTTACCACTTTCAGATTCGAAAATTCGTTCAGCCATATTTTTAAATTTATCCGGGATAATCAGATAAATCGGGATTTTTATATTGGTTAGCGCTTCAGTAAGATTAGCTAACCGTTGTATGCCCGGAACTACTCCAGTAGAATTCTCCACTTCAAAAGCTATATATCTACCTTTATCAGGATTAATCCAAATCAAATCGATTTGGTTTATCCGATTATCTGAGATAAACTTTTCAGACAATCCTGGTATTTCCAGACGTTGCACACTTAATTTCTGGAGTAAATCTTCTTTATTTTGCTCATTCTTACCAACCCAAATCTGATAGTCTAATGAAAAGCCTACTTTAGCTAATTGATAAATAAACTGTTCATGCTCTCGAAGTTCATCTTCAGGTAGAATAGGTTTAGTTTCTTTTGCATATTCTGCAAAGAGTTCTGCTTGTAGACTTCCTTTTTGATACCATTTATCCTTCTTCGATTCAGCCCGTTCACGAAGAACCTCAATTATTTCCTTATTTTCTGGCGTAAGTCCATTCTTTAGGGTGAATGCCGCGCTTGATGGCCGCATTCTCCGCCGGGAGGCCAAAGGCGTCGAAGCCCATTGGGAAGAGCACGTTGTAGCCGCGCATGCGCATAAAGCGGGCGCGCGCATCGGAGGGCGTCATGGCGTACCAGTGACCGATGTGCAG
>JBHGBB010000234.1:0-5333 GCA_041946755.1 bacterium
CTTCAATCTCTTTTTGGATTTGGCGATTAGGTGGACGATAACTTCGGTATCAGTGGTTCCCGAAAAAATCGAGCCTTCAGTTTCCAATCGCGCGCGAACCAGTTCACTATCAACCAGATTCCCGTTATGGGCAAGTGCTATTTCTCCTCGATGGGTCATAACGCAAATCGGCTGCGCATTCTGTAAATGGCTTTGGCCGGTCGTAGAATAGCGAACGTGACCGATAGCGGTATTCCCGCGTAATGAGTTTAAAGTGCGTTCGTTATATATCTCTGAAACTAATCCCATGGAAATATGATGATGGAGTTCAGTTTCATCGCGGGAGACAATCCCCGCACTTTCTTGACCGCGATGCTGTAATGCATATAAGCCAAGATAGGTTATTTTCGATGCTTCCGGATAACCGGCTACCCCGAAAACACCACACGATTCTTTTAGTGATTTATACATAGTTTTATATCTTATTCTAGTAATGAGAATGGAAAATATATTGCGTTATGTTTGATTTTCTTTACATTTTTATTGCACTTCGATATGCTTCTACTAAATCCTTGACCGAGACTTCGATAAGGTTATCTCTTCTACCGCGGCCGCGTTCACTCAACCCCAGATGTAATCTGGTTTCACCGACTAAACCTAAAACCGTTATTGGTATCTGATATTTTACCATGATTTGTTCGAGTTGCGGCAGCTTACTTTCTGCTATTGATACGATAATCCGAGACTGCGATTCGCTAAATAGTGAAGATGAAGGTGCAAATCTTTTTGGCGGTAAATTCACAGTTGCGCCGATATTCCCGGCAATACAGCTTTCGGCAATAGCGACCGCTATTCCACCTTCAGCGCAATCATGGGCACTATTTATAATTCCTTTATTAATAGCAGTTAAAACCAATTTCTGTAACGCTCGTTCGACGCCTAAATCGAGTTGCGGCGGTTGCCCGGCAATCCGGTGATGCATTACTTTTAAATATTCGCTACCGCCAAGTTCATCATAGGTTTCGCCTAATAGAACGATATAATCCGCTTCATTTTTAAATCCCATCGCGATACAATCCGCATGAGTAGAATGCTTATTTTCAATCAATCCCAACATGCCGATTACCGGAGTAGGGTAGATGGGTTCCCCTTCAGTTTCATTATAGAAACTTACATTGCCACCGGTAACCGGAGTAGACAACGCTTTACACGCTTCCGATATTCCTGCTGCCGTTTCGATAAACTGCCACATCACTTCCGGTTTCTCTGGATTCCCGAAATTTAAACAGTCGGTGATTGCGATCGGAGTCGCTCCGACACAAACTACGTTTCGCGCCGCTTCCGCGACGGCTATTTTCCCGCCTAGATTCGGATTGAGGTAACAATATCGGCCATTTCCGTCTGTAGTAAGTGCAATGGATTTGGTGGTATCTTTAAGTCGTAATACCGCGGCATCTCCCTGGTTGGGTAATACAATGGTATTGGTTCTTACCATATGGTCATATTGTTCATATACCCAATGCTTGCTTCCGATATTCGGTGAATTCAGTAGTTGCAAGAGAACGTGGTTATAATCTTTCGGTTCTTTTAATTTAGCAGGATTAAATGATTGTAGCTTATCGATATCTTTGGGCTTCTTTGCCGGCCGGTTATATTTCGGGGCGCTATCAGTCAACGATAATACCGGAATCTCGGCAACGGTTTTCCCTTCATCTTTAACTCGCATCATCCCATCGGTAGTAACTTTTCCGATTACCACTGCTTCTAAATCCCATTTATCGAATATTTGTTTGATTTTCTGTTCATATCCTTTTTTGCCGCAGATAAGCATACGTTCTTGCGATTCGGAGAGCATAACCTCATAAGGAGTCATGCCGGTCGCCCGGCGCGGGACTTTCGCAACATCGATTTCGATACCGCTGCTGCCTTTCGCCGGCATTTCGCAACTTGAACAGGTTAATCCTGCCGCGCCCATATCCTGGATTCCGACGATATAATCTTTCTGCATCAATTCCAGGCATGCTTCTAACAGCAGCTTTTCCATAAACGGGTCACCGACTTGCACCGATGGCCGGTCTTCTTGAGAGTGCTCATCCAATTCTTCTGAGGCGAAGGTACATCCATGTATCCCATCGCGGCCGGTAGTCGACCCGACATATATGATCGGATTATCTTTTCCGCAGGCGATGGCTTTATAGATATTATCTACTTCGATAATACCGACGCTCATAGCGTTTACCAAACAATTATCCCGGTAGCAATCTTCAAAATACACTTCGCCCGCAACGGTGGGGATGCCCATACAATTCCCATATCCGGCGATACCGGCGACCACACCGGATAATAAATGTTTCGATTTCGTATCTTGCAATTCCCCGAACCGGAGCGAGTTTAACGACGCAATCGGTCGCGCTCCCATGGTAAAGATATCCCGGATAATCCCACCGACGCCAGTCGCCGCGCCTTGATACGGTTCTACCGCTGAAGGATGATTATGCGACTCGATTTTCATGACTATGGCTAACCCATTGCCAATATCGATTATTCCGGCGTTTTCTCCCGGCCCTTGCAGGATTCGAGGGCCTTTAGTCGGGAACTTTTTCAGATGGATTCGCGAGCTTTTATAGCTGCAATGTTCCGACCACATCACCGAATATATTCCCAGTTCGGTAATCGTCGGAGTTCGACCGAGAATATCGACTATCTTTTGATATTCGGATTTGGTTAGACCATGGCGTTCAATTAATTCCGGGGTAATATTAGTAGTAGTAGTATCTTTGCATCGCATATGAGTTATTGTGATATATTAGATTGAATTAATTATAGTTATTGATATATGGTAAAACTAATTGTTTAAACCAACCTGGTTTGTTACAACCTCCGGGGTGTAGAGTAAACAATAATGAAATACTTACTCTTCATCCAAGAAAAACAAACCATTTAAAATAAGTTCTGAAGATATTATTTAATGGAATTGAACCCGAATTGGTCGGACCAATTCGGGTTAGACTACATTATTGTAACCCATTGAACTTGAATTATATGGAAATTCCATATAATTCAAGTTAATTATTTATAACCACTGATGACAAATTATAATATCAATTGAAATTATTATAGTTAATAACATAAGTTGAATTTTTCGCCAATGGACAAAAATTCAACTTGGTTGGCTATTATCCCTTTTAGTAAATACCTATATACTTTATGTTTCATTGCAATAATTAGGGTTATGTATTGATGTTGAATTAAGCTCCAATAGAACTTAATTCAACATCAATTATAATACTGGATTAAATCTATTAATCGTTACTCGCATTACACTGATATAACTTTGCAGTGAAACTATGGATAATCGAGTCGAAAATCAGTTTCCCATCCGATGAACCGAGTATCGGTTCGGAACACCGTTCCGGATGCGGCATGAGACCAAACACATTCTTTTCCCGATTACAAATCCCAGCGATATTATCCAAAGACCCATTCGGATTCGAATGGGGGGTAACCATTCCATCCGGTTCGCAATACCGGAAAATAATTTGATGATGTTCGAGCAATTCCTGATACCCGGTATCGTCGAGATAATAATTTCCTTCACCATGGGCAATCGGGATTTTTAAGACTTGCTCCGGCTGTAATAAATTGGTAAATGGGGTATCGGTATTTTCCGTTCGTAGATGAATATATTTACAGATAAACTGGAGTGAATTATTGCGGCGCATCGCTCCGGGTAATAATCCCGCTTCCAGCAAAATTTGGAACCCATTACAAATACCGATTACCTTTCCGCCGTCATGCGCGAATTTAATTACCGATTTCATAATCGGGGAGAATCGGGCAATCGCTCCGGTTCTTAAATAATCCCCATAACTGAACCCACCGGGAAGGATAATCAAATCGCAGTTATGCAACGAAATCTCTTTATGCCAAATTGCGATTGTTTCTTGGTTCAACACTTTCTGACTTACATGGAGACAATCATGATCGCAATTAGAGCCGGGAAATATTACTACTCCTATTTTCATAACAAAACTCCTCTAGGTCCTCAACTCCTATTTTTCGATATCGAATGTATAGTCTTCAATCACCGGATTCGATAATAACTGATGACACATTTTATCTACCCGTTTCTGCAGTTCCTTTTTATTCTTTGATTCTACCTGGAGCTGGATGAACCGACCGACCCGAACCTCGGCTACCTCTTTGAATCCGAGCGAAGATAACGCATGTTGAACCGCTCTTCCTTGCGGGTCTAGAACCGATTTCTTTAACGTTACATAGATATTTACTTTCGCCATTTTATTTCTCTCCTATATGAACTATCGCTGCATTCTTTGCGCCTTCTTAGCGACCTTTGCGGTTAGCTTTTAAGCTTTTGCTTTTAATGGAATGGTAAATGAAAAGGTACTGCCTTTCTCCGGTTCAGACTCTACCCAGATTTTTCCCCCATGCGCTTCAACCGCAAGTTTACAGAAAGTTAACCCGAGTCCAGTATCAAATTTCTTACCCAGTTTTTTGGTTTCAACCTGCATAAATTTATCAAATATTTTATTTTGATATTCTTTCGGTATACCTTCCCCATTATCGATAACATTAATCTGCATTATCTTTTTCTGTTGATCTACTGCTGCGGTAGTCGTAATCTGTCCTTTTTCGGAGTAGGTATGCTTAATAGCGTTACTAATCAAATTCGTTATCACACGATATAATAATCCTTTATCTGCTTCAAGGTCCGGTAAATCTTCAGGAATATCCATTCGTAAAGTTTTCTTTTCCGGGTCTGCAAGGACTTTTAATCCATTGATGTTCTGTTCCACAATTTCGCGGATGGGAAACGTTTCATATTTCAGTTTCAATTGCCCATCTTCCATCCGACTGATGTCCAGAAGGTTCGCAATCATATTTAGCAGGTATTCGCTATTCCGAAATGCCGCAGTTAATGATTCCAGCTGTTTATCAGTCAGTTCACCAAGCAATTTAGCGGTTACAATCCTTAAATACCCCATGATTGCAGTCAACGGATTCTTAAGATCGTGGACAATCATATGGGTTAATCCATCTTTCATCCGGTCGAGAGCGATTAACTGTTCATTCTTTTCCGCAACGGTACGATAACTTTGTTCTAATTGATCATAGAGATGTTTAATCCGTAATAATGATTTAACCCGGGTGAACAACTCCTCCTTATTAAACGGCTTGGAAATGAAATCATCAGCGCCAGATTCGATTCCTTTAATCTTATCTTCAACATCCTGCAATGCCGTTACCATGACAATAGGAATAAATTGCGTTTTGGGATTGTTTTTTAGTCGTCGGCATACTTCATACCCATCTATCCCCGGCATCATTACATC
>JBHGBB010000235.1:0-5292 GCA_041946755.1 bacterium
CTTATCGGCGTACTCTTCCGCCAATACGGTGAAATCGAACCCGCTGCTGAAACCGGTTTCGTTGTGTCACTAATACAAGTTACTCTTACCCGAACCATAACCGGATTCTCGTCCGGGTCATTACTATAGATATGCAAATAGGCGGTAGTAGTACGTCCAACTGGTAAACTAGTAGCATTAATTGCCAGTTGAACGCTCGATTTATTATTTGCCGGTACCGAACCGGATTGCGGGGTTTCTTCCAGCCAATCGATATTATTGGTAATTCCACAATCAATTTCAACGAGGGTATTATTAATTTGATTTACTGCCCAAAGATGGTCGCCAATCATTTCTAATCCCGCACCCGCATTATATGAGGTAGTTCCGCCATAACCTAACGGTGCGGCAAACGAACTCAGGTAACTAAATGTATTCGGGTTGATTCGGTAGATCATATCAGGTGAACTATTCGTAATCACCCATAAGGTTCGTGACTCTCGATGCCAAGCGAGTCCGGAAATAGCCAATCCGGAACTATAGGTGGTAATCACCGAACCAGTAGTCGTGATATTGTATAGGATCCCTTCATTCCACCCGCCGACCCATAAGGTTTTAGTATCCGGGTCAAACGCTACTCCGCGTTGCGATGTTGCCCAAGGGATACTTTGGGTTGATGAAACTACCAATCCGGTATTTGGGTTTAATTGATATATCTTATTATCATCGCCAACATGCACCTGCCATAAATAGGTGCCGTCGAACGCCATATCAGCTCCCCAATATCCGGCAATCCAAGGTGTAGTATCCATCTTCTTGCCAGTCGTTATACCAGAGAAAGTAAATTGATAATCGAGATTATCGCCACCGGCATCAAATCCTTGATTTCCGACCCATAAATGACCTATGTCTTGACCTACACCCCAAGCGCCGATTAATCCGGTCTGGAATGAAGATATTGCGGTACCAAGAATCCAATAGAACGAAGAAGAATTAGCGGTGCGGTCGTTGATATTTTTGTATAGCCCAACCGCAGATACCGCATTCGGGTCATATTCTATACTTGAGATTCGGTTATTAATACTCACCGAATTCGCAATTGATGTAGGGTACAATCCTTTTGAAGCGCTTATCTTGGTAAACCCCCAACTGGCTGAATCTATTGATTCGTGAATATAGTAGTCCAGTATACCAATCCCGGTATTTGAAATCGTCAGACTGCTATAGGTGGTACCACCGTGCGCTACCGTTTTAACGATATAGGTCGGTTGTACTGCAATATCCGGCGGCGCCACGTAAATCGTTACCGGAATAGATGTCCAAGTTTCGTCCGGATCGTTACTCAATATTTGCAGATATGCAGTGGTAGTAATTCCGGCAGTGACATTGGTGGCATCTAAGGTTACGGTGATAAGCGAATAGGTTCCGTTCGGAGTTGAACCGGATTGCGGAGTTTCATTCAACCAATTGATATCACCTCGAGATAATCGGTATGCATGAAGGATTAAATTATTTAGGATGGGTCCCGACTCCTGATCATAGGCATATCCATATTCCAACGGCTGAGTTGAAGCCAGTACTCTACCAGTACCATACTTATATTCAATTAAAGTCGGTTGGTTTCGGTTGAGTTCTCTGGTGATAATATCGGTACCACTGATTAAATTGTCAAAATCTCCATGACTAGCTGAAGATCCATAAATTAAATCTGGGACTCCATGGACTGCGGGATGCGCTGCATCAGTGATACTATTATAATTCTCATAAACCCAATTTATGGTTACTCCACCGACTAATGGACCTAAAAAATTCCCGTCGTTCCAACCGAAAGAGCAAGCATGAAATTCTAAGATCCCGCCATTAGCAACATAGCTATCAAATTTCGCGGTATTAGCTAAATAGGTTGCATAGAAGGTGCTCGATTGGTCGGAAGCAATCATAACAATTTTATATGGAGTTAAATTTATCGTCGGAATATCTGCAGAACTAGCAATGGTATAAAATATTCCATTCGCATCAAGTACCGATTCTAGGGAATACGTATCCCAAGGGTGTGTATCCTGCAACAAGAGAACGGTTGCTGGAATTAAATTTAAACTATTGCTCTGTGCAGGAATAGGTACATAACCTGTTGGTTGAACGCTTGAAGAAGTAGGAGTAGGTTTAGTATCTAGTCCTTGGTTCTTGATACTTGGTACTTTACTAAAACTCCAACTGGTTGTAGCGCTGGTTTCGTAAATATAATAGTTCAGCGGACTGCCGCCGGAATTTGCAATGGTCATGATACTATAACTGGTAGATCCCCATCCCACGGTTTTCGAAATATAGGTTGGTAACACATTGATCTCTGGTGGAGCAACGACATGGAGCGTTATCGGGATAACGATCGGTGTTCTTTCAGAATCATTGCTGGTTACGATTAGATACCCGGTAGTATCTCCGAGCGGGAGAGAAGTCGCATCAAATGTCAGTTGAAGTAAAGTGGTAGCGCCGGAGTTGGTTGACCCATATTTTACGGATTCATCCAACCAATCCAACGACTCTATGGTAAACGATTCTACTGAATTCATATAGCTACCGTTATATCCGGCTAAGGCATAAATAGTTTTATTATCCACGGCAATACCAAACGTTCGCCGTCCGTAATTCAGGTTCGGGATGATTTCGGTGGACATCGTCCAGGTATCGGTCACCGGATTATATCGTTCGCAGGAAGGATAATAACTACTAAATCCACCGCCAACGGCATAAATATAGCCATCAACCGCACCAACGCCAACTCCACCTCGAGCGAGATTCATCGGCGATTTTACTGTCCAAGTATCATACCAAGGGTCATATTCCTCACAATATGCTTTATCGCTACCATTATACCCGCCAATAACATAAATCTTACCATTTACTACTGCAGCCCCAGCGAGATTACGCGCATAATTCATTGAGGATACCTGACTCCATGAATCCCCGTAAGAATCATATACATGACACGTGGTAAGATATACTGAACCGGTAGAAACACCGCCGAAAACATAAAGAGCTCCACTATATGCTACTGCCGCGGCACCGCTTATTCCATACGGTAATGAAGCGCCAGTAGTCCAGGTATCATATTGGGTGTCATAGATTTCTAATACGGATGAGTAACTTCCGGTATATCCCCCGGGAACATAAATCTTATTACCAATCGCTGCACAACATACATTCGATACTCCGGTAGGTTTATTTGCTTTCGTCGTCCAGGTATTAGTTTCCGGATCATACATCTCGACACTATTAGACTTAACCCCACCGCTACTTTCACCACCGATGACATAGATTTTTCCGTTAACCATCGCCGCGGTCGTTCGAGACCGACCAATACTCATTGAAGAAAGAATCGACCAGCTACTGCTACCCAACAATGATGCGGAATCTCGCTCTTTGGCGGACGTATTTAGATTAGTGGGGATCGGATTACTTATATTCCAATCAGTATTCGGGTCTACCGTTTGATTTCTGAAGTTCTGAAGTTCTGAAGTTTTGAAGTTCTGAAGTCCGGCTAGATTACCGGAACTACTGACACTCTCTGATAAAAGCCAGTACAGAGTAGTATCAACCGGAGCAACATTCCGGATGGTAAGTATGTCGTAGGTGATGGTTCCTTGAGTAATGGTTTTATTAAACGATACCGGCTGGACATTAATATCCGGCTTGACGACGCTAACATATTTCGTTCGGGTATAAGTATTATCCGCTTCATTCGATTCGAGATTACGATTACCAAGATCTACTACCAGTTGAATAGTATGTAATCCGTAGGTGGTAAATACATAGGGAGTATCATCAACTTCAGCAGTACCATGCCCGGCCATTGGATAACCACTGGTCCACCAAATTCCGATAGAATTTCCATTATCATACAACTCGAAGTATACTTCAGTATTAGTAGCATAATCACTATCGTTCGCAGTTCCCCAGGTGATATAACTGGTTAATCCGGAATAGACGATTCCTTCACTTTCATCCGGAGTATGGTTGATCATGATTATATCTGAACATCCCACTGGTTGAGAGGGAACGATATTCGGCAGGTTATCAAGATATTTCCGGATGAGGATATCGTCAATAAACGCGCCTTTATAATTCACGGTTGAATTACTCGTAAAAACAAAATTAATCCAGACTTCCGGTTGCCCCCGTAAATCGCCTATGCTTGGTGCCGCAGACAAATCAATGTGGTGCGATACCCAGCCGCCGGTACTTCCACTTTCAACATTGGCATAATAATTACTACCATCAGTCGAAACGCCATACCAAAAATAATCCTTATTTGTTTCGGACTCATTCCATAAATAAAAGGATAATTCTGCACCAGTGCAATCAGTTAAACTAAACGGACCGTAGGACATCCAGGCGTTCATATTCGAGGTATAATTACTGACTGCAGGATCGAGACCTTGAGTTCCGCCATTAGCACACCACGCACTCCAAGAACCGGTATGCGGTTTATAATCATCATCATCCCAGGTCGGGTTGCCAGAAACCGACCAGCCGGTATAAGGAAACACACCTTCAAATCCTTCGGAAAGTAAAGTGGTCCATCCGCTGAAACTTTTGATACCGGATTTTTTACCCTGAACGGAGTTGAAGGGTGAAGGTGCCGGTAATCCGCCTGAGGCGGATAATGGTATCGGGTTTAATTTTGATACCGGGATGGGACTACTTTGTTTATCAGAGTTAAGCGTTGCCGGTGCTGGTAATACCTTAATCGAATCCGGTTCTAATCTCGATATCGAGAAAATTTGGGATGGATCATTTGCCGCAGAAGCGAATTGAACACTCCCGAACCAAACAATACCGAAAAATCCTAAGAGCAGCAACGTATATAAATTGCATAATCGAATTGAATGGATAGCTTTAGTTTGCATAATCAATATCTCCTTAGGTGGGTTGCGATATACAAAATGTATATCATATTTAGAATTACTTTAATATATTACGATATCTAAATAGAATGTTGCTTGTCAAGCGTTTTCAAGCAAAATCTGGTAAAATAAACAAAATTAATAGGAGAAATAAAAGATAAGATTGATATTTGATCAATAAATAAGGAAATACAAAATAAGAAAATGGGGCTGTCCTTGAAGATTTTTAGGACAGCCCCTATTTTGGCGTGTGATTATTGTTTCAATTCAACTTCATCGAAGTAGAGCGTACCAGTAGGTTTGCCACTGGGATTAATGCCGACAATCTGGACCGCATTCTTGGTGCTGAACGGGGTATACTCGAATTGCAGTTGCCGCCAGGTTCCCGGAGTCCATTTCCCGGATTGCA